>VBKD01000099.1 GCA_005888075.1 Chloroflexota bacterium | reverse complement strand
GCTCGCTGCCATCGCCGATTACCTGCGCGCCCTCCGCTGGCTGGTGCCGGCGCTGGGTGTCGCGGCCGTGCTCGAGGTATCGCTCGGATAGAACAATTCGACGGCCAGGCTGTTACAGGAGCCGCGGAGTGCGATGATCGCGGTTGTGCCCAAGCTCCGCGAAGCGGTGGTGATCGACGCCCCGCTCGAGCGCGTGTGGGCGGTCGTGGCGGAGGATGTGAAGAACGCCCCGAAGTGGACCTCATACCTTGACAAGGCTGAGAAGCTCGACCCAGGACCACCAGGGCCGGGCACGCGCTACCGCTACCACCTCAAGCTGCCGGGCGGCCACAAGGAGACGATCGAGGTCGAGCAGGAGGTTTACGAAAAGCCGAAAAGGTGCGCCGGCAAGATCATCAAGGGGCCGCTCAAGGGCGCCTGGTCATATACCTACACCGGGCGCAAGGACGGAACCACGCGGCTGGTCTATGAGATGGACTACGAGATGGGGGGCTGGCTCCGCTTCGCCGGCGGCCTCCTGGCCGGCCAGTATGCGGATGGCGTCCGGACGACCATGGAGTCTCTCCAGCAGTACATAGAGTCGGGAAAAGGGCCCAAGGCCAAAGGCTGACTTGCTCGCCTACGTTTTCTTTCATCACCCCGCCCAAGGTGCAGAGCTGCGCTCATATGAGGAAGGGCTCAGGCGATTTCATGTCGCGCTGGCGGACGAGAAGCCGGCGGGCTTCATGAGCTCGTCGACCTATCGCATCGAAGGCGCCTACAGCGACTGGTACCTGCTTGAAAACTCTGCCGCGCTCGACCCCTTGAATCTGGCCGCCGTCAGTGGCCAGGCGCAGGCCGTCCACAGCGTTGTTGCCAACATGGCGACGGACTTCGCGGGCAAGCTCTTCACGCTGGTCGCGGGTCAGCTCGAGAGTCACGATTTTGAAATTCGGTTCTCGAAACCCGCAGGCACCAGCTATCGAGATCTATACGAGCGTCTCAAACCATGGATCGGCCGCGAAGGGGTGAGCCTGTGGCGGCGGATGATGGTGCTGGGGCCGGCACCCGAGTTTTGCTTGCTATCACCGATCGACCTCGCTCTGCCACTCGAAATGAGCCCGCGGACGTACAGCTGCGATGTCGTCTAAACAGGCCTCAGGGTTTGCGGAAGGGCAATAGCTCGAGCTGCTCGAATCGGTCCTGCACCGCTCCGTGCAGCTCCTTGGCCAATGCCGTCAGACGCTCCTGCGCGAGCGGATCGTGAATGTTCACCACGCGAATCCGGCGCAGCGCTATCTGTAACGCGTAAAGCCCGGACGGTTCGTTGGCGGTCATTCGCGCCGCCGCCGTCCGAACCTCGCGTGCCACGTCTTCCTGACCGTGGGCGCGCAACCAGCTCGCGAGCCGCGCCGCCGCGACCACGACACGTTGGGTCTTGGGGTTCAACGCGGGTGGCACGACGTCGCGGGATTTGGTCATCTGAAACGCGGATGGCACTTTGACGGGGCGTCCCACCGACTTCAGGCGTCGCCACGCGGGAGTCAAATTGGGTCCCAGCATGATGAGGACGCCGCCAACGATCAGGAGGCCGACGATGACGCCGACCACCGCCTCCAACATTTGTACCTAGGGTACGCTTTGAAAGCTTCGACGGCATCAATAGTTGGAGGTGCTACCACGACCAAGTCTCCAGTCGCCGTCGTAACCGGCGCTTCCTCAGGCATCGGGGCCGCGACCGCCATCGAGCTGGGCCGGCACGGCTACCAGATCGTCGTTGGCGCGCGTCGCATCGATCGGCTGCAGCGGGTGGCGGGCGAAGATGGGGTCGCCCTGAGCCTCGACGTGACCAACGAGCAGAGCGTCAAGGAATTTGTTGCCGAGATCGCCAAACGCTTTGGTCGTGTCGACCTGCTGGTCAACAACGCGGGGGGCGCATTGGGCATGGGTCCAATCGCGCAAGCGTCAGACGACGACTGGATCGGCATGTGGCAGACGAACGTGCTTGGCCTGATGTGGGTCACACGCGCGTGCCTCCCGCTTTTGCGCAAGGCGAAGCACGGTCACATCGTCAACATCAGCTCGGTCGCGGGATTCGAGACATACGCCGGGGGCGCGGGCTACACCGCGGCCAAGCATGCTGTCCGCGCCATCACGCGCACGCTGCGGCTCGAGCTCAACGGTGAACCGATCCGCATCACCGAGGTCGCGCCTGGCCTCGTGGAAACCGAGTTCAGCATCGTGCGGTTCCATGGCGACCGCAAGGCGGCCAAAGCCGTCTATGAAGGTTTGAAGCCGCTGACCGCCGAAGACATCGCCGACTGCGTGGTCTGGGCGGTGACGCGACCTCCGCATGTGGATATCGATGAGATCGTGGTGCGGCCGGTCGCCCAGGCGACGACGTGGAAGGTGGCCCGAAAACCAGGTCGCCCGAAAGCCTAGACGCTCAGGGCTCGAGAAGAATCTTCCCGGTCGTCTTGCGCGCTTCGAGGTCCTCGTGCGCCTGGCGAGCCTCGCTCAGCGGGTAGCGCCCGCCGATCTGCACGTTGAGCTTGCCCCGCTGGACCAGCTCGAAGACTCGTCTCGCTCGATCACGGAGCAGCTCAGGCGTGCGGGTGTACGTGTTGATCGTCGGCCGCTGCACGTAAAGCGATCCGGACTTCGCCAGCAGCATCACGGGAAGAGGGTCGGGCTGGCCGCTGGACGAGCCGTAGACGATCATCCGGCCGAACGGACGGATTGCCTTCAGTCCTTCGTAAAACGTGGTCTTGCCGACGCCGTCGTACACCGCCGCGACTCCTTTGCCGCCGCTGATCTCGCGTGCCCGTTCGGCGAATCCTTCGTACTTGAGGACCTCGTCGGCTCCCGCTTCGCGGGCGAGCTTGGCCTTCGCATCCGACGAGGTGGTGGCGATGACTCGGCCGCCGATCATCTTGGCGATCTGGGTGAGCAGGAGACCGACGCCTCCGGCGCCGGCATGGACGATGACCCAATCGCCCTTCTGGATCGGGTATGAGTCGAAGGCGAGGTAGTGCGCGGTCATGCCCTGCATCAGAACCGCCGCGGCGACCTCCCCAGGCATGCCGTCCGGTATAGGGACGAGGAGGTTGGGATCGGCGGCGACGCGCTCCGCATAGCTGCTCGGAACACTCATCCACACGACCCGCTCGCCGGTCTGCGTCACCGTGCCGGCGCCTTCGACGCCAATGATCGCCGGCGGCTTCGACCCGTAGTCGTGTCCCAGGCGCTCGTACACGTCGCGAAAGTTGACGCCCACCACCTCGACGTCGATGAGCACCTGCCCGTCCCGAGGCGAGGGCTCGGCAACGTCTTTGTACTCGAGCACCTCCGGCCCGCCGTTTCGCTCGAAAACAACTGCCTTCATCAAGCCCTTCCTAGATCAAACCGGCCGCACGGGCCTCTTCTTTCGTCATTCAACAACCGGGCTCACCGTAGTTTCCGCAGCAACCACCGCCGTATCTGCGTCGCAGCAGGTTGTTCGTGAGGTGACGCAGGCGATGGAGCGGGCCATGGTGTCCTCCCACCAGGTTGCTGAGGAAGGAAGCCGTCCACCGGCGCACTGGCCTTCGTGGAGGTCTCTTCATTCGTAGTAACTGTTGTTGAGCTCGATCCAGCCGGGAACCGGGCAGCCGCTCGACGTGTGGGCGTGCGTGCAGTGCACGCCATAACGCGGTCCCGGGTCGATGTAGAGCTTGCCGTGGATGATCAATCGATCTCCAAGGTGAGCCGGCACGTAAGTCGCGAGGCTCGTGTTGTGATCCACCTCGAGCATATCGCCGCTGGGGTCCTTCACCTCGAAGCGCTCATGGCCTCCCGACTCCACCGGATCGCTGGCCACGGTCGCATCGAAGGTGACCTCGGCTCCGTTGGCGCCGGTAGAGATGTCCTGATGCACGGCCTGGTCGTCCGGGGCGTCTCGCCCGCCGCAGGCCAGCAGCAGCACCGCGGCGACGGCGAGCCAGAACCGCGTCATGTCGCCAGGGCGTCTTCCAGCCTGATGCGGCCTTCATAGATCGCCTTGCCGAGCACGCACGCCTGGGCGCCGGCCGCGGCGACATGCTGGATGTCGTCTAGTGAGGAGATGCCGCCTGAGTACTGCAGATAGAGGTCTGTCATCTGCCTGACGTTGTCCAGCGTCTCGAGGTCCGGACCCATCATCGTGCCGTCGCGGTCGATGCAGGTGAGGATCATGCCGCCGATCGGCAGCCGGTCCCACCGACCGGTCAGATCGGCGATCGTCATCTGCTCCGTTTCCTGCCATCCGCTGACAGCGGGCTGGTTGCCGCGAACGTCGAGCGCCACCAGCACCCGCCCCGGGTGCGCTCGGGCGCATGCCTCCAACAGGTCGGGTTCGCGAACCGCCGCCGTGCCCATAACGACCCAATGCGCGCCCTGGTCGAGCAATGACGCGACCGCCTCTGCGCTTCGTACGCCTCCGGCGACCTGGAGCTCGAGTTGGGTCTCATGCAGCATGGCTTCGATCACCTTCCTGTTGTCACCGGTGCCGCGCGCGGCGTCCAGGTCGACGACGTGCACCCTCTGAGCGCCCGCGGCAGCGAATCGCGCCACGACCTCGACCGGGCTGTCGGAATAGACGGTCGCCTGGTCGTAATCCCCTTGCACCAGACGCACGCCGTGGCCGCCGAGGATGTCGATGGCCGGAATGACCAGGAGGGCGCCCATTCTCGAGCGGCTTTGGGCTAGCGGTAGTTCGTGAACTGAAGGGGGACCGGTATGTCCTCAGCTTCGCGCAGCGATTTGATGACCAGCTGCAGCGTGTCCTTGTCCTTGCTCACGACGCGCAGCTGCTCGCCCTGGATGCGCACCTGCACTTTCGGGGAGACGTTTTGAATCCGCTTGCGGAGATCGCGTGCGAGGTCATCGTTGATGCCCGCGTTCAGCGCAACCTCGATCTGGCCGCGACCCTTGCCCACGCTCTTGGGGTCGCCGGCCTTGAACAGCTTGGGCGACAGCTGCCGCCGGGCCGCCTTTTCCCGTAGGACCTGGAGAGCAGCCCGGGCACGATCCTCGCTTGCCGACTCGATGAGGATCTTTTCGTCCTGGTGGTCATAGATCGTCGCCGTGTCCTTGAAGTCGAAGCGCGTCGCCACTTCGCGCCGTGCCTGGTCGAGAGTGTTGGTCAGCTCGGCAGGGTCGAACTCCGAGACGACGTCGAACGAGAACTCAGCCACTGGCTCCGCTGAGAATGGCTCTCAGCCCGATGACGACCGCCACCCCGGCCAGAACGACTCCGAGGACGGAGAAGATGGCGAGCAGCGCGCCTATGCCGGCGGTCGCTTCATCCAGGTTTTCCACCGGGGGCTTGTCGTATGGGTCAGGGCCGAAATCGAGGTCGTACACCCCTTCCTGTTTTGCGCGTTCGACCAGCTCGTTCAGGATTTGCTTGCCACCCGGCGGGAGCGCCTTTCCCTCGAGCGCCGCGACAGCGTCATGGAGGTTGTCGCGAGTCCGCCCGAGCTCGGCGACGACCAAGTCAAGAGTTTGCATCGCGGCCGGAGTCGGGTGCTCCCGTCGCAGGTCGGCGATGATCCCATAGAGGCTCACGGCGAATCCATATTAGTTCGGTCGTCTGGCGCGGGAGGGTGAGACGCTTCCGAATACACTTATCAGCGTGGGTGTGGAAACGAAAAACAAGGCTGCCACGGCGAAGCCGGCTCATCCGAACGTCTGGGTCTTCTACGAAGGTGAGTTTGCCCGCTATCACGACCGCAGGCTCGGGCTCATGACCCACGCGCTCCATTACGGAACCGGCGTTTTCGAAGGCATACGCGCCTATTGGAACCAGAAGCAGAATCAGCTCTTCCTGCTGCAGCCGGTTGCGCATTTCGATCGGATGAAGCGGTCAGCGAACGTGATGCGAATGACCCTGCCGTACTCGACCGAGGAGCTCGTCAATTACACCATCGAGCTGTTGCGGCGCAACGAGTTCAAGTCCGATGTGTATGTGCGACCGCTCCTCTATACCTCGAGTGAAGAGATCGGCGTGCGCCTCCACAACCTCGACCACAGCTTTTTCATCTACGCGATCCCTTTCGGCAACTATGTCGAGGTAGAGAGCGGCATCCGGTGCATGGTGAGCTCATGGCGCAGGGTTCCCGACCAGGCGCTGCCGGCAAGGGCCAAGATCACGGGTTCATACGCCCAGTCGGCCCTTGCCAAGTCAGAGGCGAATGAAGGTGGATTCGATGAGGCCATCGTGCTGACCGTCGATGGTCATGTCTCGGAAGGTTCGGCGGAAAACCTATTCCTGCTCAAGGACGGCGCGTTCATCACCCCACCGGTCACCGATGACATCCTCGAGGGCGTGACGAGAGGCCTGTTGATCAAGATGATCAAGGACGAGCTCAACGTGCCGGTCATCGAGCGCAGCATCGACCGGACCGAGCTCTACACATGCGACGAGCTCTTGCTGTGCGGCACAGGCGCGCAGATCTCACCGGTCATCGAGGTAGACCGCCGTCCCATCGGCAACGGCAAAGTCGGCGAGTTCACGCAGGAGCTACAGAACATCTACTTCGGCGCGGTCCGCGGCGAAGCGCCCAAATACAAGGATTGGTCGATACCGATCTTCTGATCGCAGCTTTATAGTCCCGGGGCGAGTGAAGGTCATTGTCGCCCCGAACGCTTTCAAGGGATCTCTCACAGCATCCCAGGCCGCGGCGGCAATCGCCCGCGGAGTTCGTGACGCTCTGCCTGACGCAGAGGTTGTGGAAGTACCCGTCGCGGACGGTGGCGATGGGACTGTGGAGGCGCTGGTCGCCGCCAACCGCGGTGAGTACAGATCGGCGCAGGTGCAGGGGCCGCTCGGCGACCCAGTCACCGCTCGATACGGGCTCATCGAATCAGGCCGTACCGCCGTGGTGGAGATGGCGGCGGCGAGCGGGCTGGTCCTGGTCCCACCGGAACGGCGTGATCCACGCCGGGCGTCGACCTACGGCTTCGGCCAGCTGCTCGAGGCGGTCCTCGAGGATGGCGTCTCCGGCGTCATCGCGGGGATCGGCGGCGCCGCCACCAACGACGGGGGCGCGGGCATGGCTCAGGCACTCGGCTACAAGCTCCTGGATGGCCAGGGCGAGGAGCTCGATCGGGGAGGCGCGGCGCTAGCGAGGCTGGACCGGATCGACCCGTCGGCCTTCGACCGCCGTTGGAACTCAGTGAGAGTGAAGGTGGCTTCGGACGTGACCAACCCGTTGATCGGGCCACGCGGAGCGAGCGCTGTGTACGGGCCCCAGAAGGGCGCGGATGCCGAGGCCGTCCGCGAGCTGGACGCCGCCCTGGCCAGGCTTGCCGCCGTGATCGAGCGCGACCTCGGAAAGCGCGTGGCGGACGTTCCAGGCGCAGGCGCCGCCGGTGGCCTGGGCGCCGGGCTCCTTGCTTTCTTGAACGCCAGCCTCGTCCCGGGGGCGCCGCTGGTGGTCGAGGCCGCGGGCTTTGACACGCACCTCGAGGGTGCCGCCCTGGTCATCACGGGCGAAGGTCAGGTCGATGAGCAGACCGCCTACGGCAAGGCTCCGGGCGAGGTGGCCAGGCGCGCCCACTCGGCGGGCGTCCCGGTGGTGCTCCTGGCCGGCAGCAAGGGCCAGGGCTGGGAGGCGCTGATGCAGTTGGGCGTCGGCGAGGTGCTGACGCTGACGGAGGAGGGCGAAGGCCCGCAGCAGGCGATGGACGACGCCGAACGGCTGCTAACCCGGGCCGCCGTAGTAGCCTGCCGCAGACAATCATGGACGTAGAGGAAAGTCCGGCCCCCAAGGCGAAGCGGGCGGCCGCCGGCAAACAAACCGCAGCGGAGACTCTCGAACCTTCGGATGTCGAGCTCGTCCGCGCGTACCGGGGCGGTGACATCCACGCGTTCGAGGAGCTGCACCGCCGATACGTCGCGTCGATCTACCGCCTGGTACGGCGCAAGCTGGGCGACGCTCTGCTGGCCGAAGACATCGCCCAGGAGACCTTCATGAAGGCGCTGCGCGCCGCCAGCGTGACCTGCGGGCCGACGCGTCCTTGGAGGAGGACGATGGAGAGCAGATGGCGCAGCTGCCATCGACCGCCAAAGGCTTCGACCCAGTCCTGGTCCAGGAGTCCAACGAGATGCGACGCCAGGCGTGGGCGGTGGCGCAACGGCTGCCAGAGAAGTACCGCCTCGTCCTGACCTTGCGCGAATTGCAGGACATGAGCTACCGCCAGATCGCCAAGACGCTCAAAATGTCCGAGAGCGCGGTCGAGACCCTTCTCTATCGAGCGCGCCTGCGCTTCAAAGAGGAATACCTCGCATCGCAAAGGGAGGGTGAGCTGAGCCATGAGGAGGCTGTCCCGCTGCTGGCGCCATATTTGGCCGGCAAGCTCAGGCGTCCCCAGGCCGAGGCCGTGCGAGATCACATTGCCTCATGCTCGAAGTGCGCGCGCCGGATTGGGCGCCGCGGAGTCCGCAGGACTGGGGTCAAATGAGGGTTAGTACAGTAGGTATGAAATGGCCAAGGTAGTCGTCCGCTTCTTTGACGACGAGACCGTGGAGGGGGCCGCCCGCGATCTCGATTTCGACGAACCCGACTTCCTGGTCGAGGTTGACGATGCGGGCGGCCTGGAGAACAACGAGACGGCCTGGGTCCCGCTCACTGCGGTGAAGTGGGTCGAGCTTCCGCGCGACAAGGAGCTGGCCGATACGCCCACACGCAAGGTCGCGATTCGGTTCCTCGACGGTGAGGTGCTGCGCGGCCATCTGGACGGCACGCTCGAGCGCCACCGCTACGGAGTCGTGCTGCACCTTCACGCCGAGCACAGCGACAGCCCCGTCCGCAAGCTCGGCATCCCGTTTTCCGCTGTCAAAGCCCTGTTCTTCGTGAGGGAGTTCGACGCCCGGGGCGAGGAGGCGGGCACCGCGTCCGAGGCATACCTGGCGCGCCGCACGATGGCGCCGCTGCTCGACGTGCTCGAGGAGATGGACATGCTGACCCGCCTACACCGCGACGGGCTGCTCTCGGACACCGAGTACGCCAGCAAGCGAACGATGGTCCTGGAGCGGCTCTAGGTCCGGAGGGCAGGTCCTGAACTCCTCCCGATTCATGGGGAGGTGGCCCGAAGGGCCGGAGGGGCCGGCCTGGAGTCCTCCCCATTCATGGGGAGGTGGCCCGAAGGGCCGGAGGGGCCGGTCCTCGACGTAGAATTCCGAACGTGGCCGAACGCGACGCTACGCCTAATGGAAACGGGGCGGTGAAAGGTTCATTCAAGGTCAAAGCCGGCCTGGCGCAGATGCTCAAGGGCGGCGTGATCATGGACGTCGTCACAGCCGATCACGCCCGCATCGCCCAGGAGGCCGGCGCCGCCGCCGTGATGGCGCTGGAGCGCGTGCCCGCCGATATCCGCAAGGAAGGGGGCGTCGCTCGCATGTCCGACCCGGATTTGATCCGCTCGATCATGGCCGCGGTGACCATTCCGGTCATGGCCAAGTGCCGCATCGGGCATTTCGTCGAGGCTCAGATCCTGGAGGCGCTCGGTGTCGACTACATCGATGAATCAGAGGTCCTGACGCCCGCCGACGAGGAGAACCACATCGACAAGCACCCGTTCAAAGTGCCCTTCGTCTGCGGCTGCCGAGACCTCGGAGAGGCGACTCGCCGCATCGCGGAAGGCGCAGCCATGATCCGGACCAAGGGCGAGGCCGGCACCGGCAACGTGGTTGAGGCTGTCCGCCACGCTCGCGCCGTCAACGCGGGCATCCGCAAGCTGCATGGCATGAACCACGCTGAGCTTGTCCACGAAGCAAAAACGATAGGCGCGCCGGTGGAAGTTCTCGCTGAATGCCAGCGACTCGGCCGCCTCCCCGTCGTCAACTTTGCCGCCGGTGGCATCGCGACGCCGGCTGATGCCGCACTGATGATGCAACTCGGTGTCGACGGCGTGTTCGTCGGGTCGGGCATCTTCAAGTCCGAGGACCCCTTGAAGCGTGCCAAGGCCATCGTTGCGGCGACGACCTACTACGACAAGCCGGAGGTGCTGGCCGAGGTCTCCGCGGGGCTGGGCGAAGCGATGCACGGCCTCGAGATCCCGACCATACCGAAGGAAGAGCTTCTCGCTGCCCGAGGCTGGTAGCTCTCCCCGGGCCAAGCACCCGGCACCGCTCATCGGGGTCCTCGCGATGCAGGGGGCTTTCGCAGAGCATGTTCGCGCGTTGGAGTCGGCCGGAGCTCGGACGCGACTCGTGCGCTCGGCCGCCGACCTCGATGGCCTGGACGGCATCGTGCTGCCAGGTGGGGAGAGCACGACGATGACGATGTTGATGGAGCGGATGGGCCTGCTCGAGCCGCTTCGAGGTGCGATCCAACAGGGGATGGCTACGCTGGCGACCTGCGCCGGCATGATCGTCCTCGCGCGTGAGGTCACCGACGGCATGGCCGATCAGAAAGGACTCGGCCTGCTCGACGTCGCCGTGCGCCGCAACGGCTATGGACGGCAGGTAGACAGCTTCGAAGCGCAGCTGAAGGTCGAAGGCATGAATGGCAAGACCTTTCCGGGAGTGTTCATCCGTTCGCCCCTCGTGGAGTCGACCGGCGCCGTGACGGTGATGGCGGAGCATGATGGTCATCCGGTCGCGGTGCGGCAGGGCCGCATCATCGCGCTGTGCTTCCACCCGGAGCTGACCAACGACCTTCGCCTGCATCGAGAGTTCGTTCGCTTGGCGATGGCGCAGCGATGAAGGTGCGAGCTGCCGGCCTGCTGGATCTCGCGCGAATCGAGGAGATGCACCGCACCGCGGAGACTCGCTTGAGCAACCCGGCGCCCCCCGCCGCGCGTTTGTGGTCGCTTTTCAGCTCGACGCTGTCGGCATTTCTTCCGCTGACGCAGGAAACGCTGCTCTACGTCGCCGAGGAGAACGGCAAGATCGCCGGATTCATCCAGGCGTCCGGGCAACCTCTGAGCTTGGACCTGCGTCGAGCACGCATCCTCCAGGTCCTTAACCTGCAGGTCGTGGACGAATCCGATTCCGAAGAGGTGGCCGCGGCCCTCGTCGCCCACCTTTGCAACCAGGCCCTGGAACGTGGCGCCCTGCGCCTGTTCGTTCGCGTGCCCGAAGGTGATCCACTCCTGTCCGCCTTCCGGGTGCAGGGTTTCCGCCAGTACGCGACCGAGGTCGTGGTCTATGCCGAGAAGCCAAAGATGCGCACGGATCAGTTTCCTGAGGGCATCCGTCCGGTCAAGCGCGGCGATGACCGCAGGCTCTACCAGCTGTACAGAAAGGTGACTCCGCAAGGCGTCTCGCAGCTGGAGGCGCCGACCTATCGCGAATGGCGCGCGCTGCAGGCCGGCGAGTGGACGGGCGGACTGCCCGGCCGCGGGTCGGACAAGCAGGAACAGGTGGTCGACCGGATCGAGCTGATCGGATGGGTGAAGGCAATGAAGAGCACTGGGGCGCGCCCCGACTGGCTGCAGCTGATGGCGCTGCCCGAGCAGCCGCTGCCGGGCGAGCTGGCTGATTTTGGCCTGTCGATGCTGGGCGACTCGGTATCGCCGGCCTGGTCGAGCCTCCGTCACTATGATTCGCACATGATCGACGCCCTCCGCGGGCGTGGGTTCAGCGTGCTGCTCCGCCAGCTTCTGCTCGTCAAAGAGCTGGCGCTGCGTGTGCCGGTGCGCGAGAAGGCACGCGAAAAAGGACTGGTGCCCTCCTTCGGGTGACGGCTGAAGTACGTCAGATTTCTCGCGCCGCCAACTGGGACGACGAGATCGAGCAGCTGGCGCGCGCCCTCCCGCCGGAGCTCGCGCGAGCGCTGCACGAGCGGATCAATCCCGGTGAGCTGCTGGAGATCGTGCTCGACCTCGGCCGCGAGCCGGAAGCACGCGTGCCAGGCCGCGAGGTGCTGCTGGCGGACCACCCCGTGTCGGCCTCGGACCTCGAGCACGTGGCCAACAATGTCGGGCAGTTCGGTGACGACAACCGGGCCGGCATCGAGCGCACCCTGCACCGCGTCTCGGCCATCCGTAACAGATCAGGCCGGATCGTCGGCCTCACGATGCGCGTCGGCCGAGCCGTGACCGGCACGGGCGAGATCATCCGCGACATCGTGGTCAGCGGAGACAGCATCCTGCTGCTCGGCCGTCCTGGCATCGGCAAGACGACCATGCTGCGTGAGTGCGCGCGCCTGCTCGCCGACGAGCTGCGCAAGCGCGTGGTCATCGTCGACACGTCGAATGAGATCGGAGGCGATGGCGACATCCCGCATCCCGGCATCGGACGCGCGCGCCGCATGCAGGTGCGGACTCCACTGCTGCAGCACGCGGTGATGATCGAGGCAGTCGAAAACCACATGCCAGAGGTGATCGTGATCGACGAGATCGGGACCGAGCTCGAGGCGTCCGCGGCGCGAACCATCGCAGAGCGCGGCGTGCAGCTCATCGCCACGGCCCATGGCCAAACTCTTGAGAACCTGCTCGTCAACCCAACCCTCAACGACCTGCTCGGCGGCATCCAGAGCGTGACCCTTTCGGACGAAGAGGCCCGCCGGCGCGGCACGCAAAAGTCGGTCCTCGAGCGCAAGGCGCCGCCAACGTTCGATGTGCTGATCGAGATCCAGGACCGTGACCGGGTCTCGATTCACATGCCGCTGGCGGATGTCGTCGATGCCGCTCTTCGCGGGCCCGTGACGACGCCGACGATCCGCGTTCGAACCCGCGAAGGACGCGTCATATCCAACGTCGACGCGCCCGCCGTCGTCGCTTCCGAGCCGGCTCCGGTCACCACGAGCAGCAAACCGCTCGGCATCTTTCCGTACGGCGTCAGCCGCCACCACGTCGAGCAGTCGATCCGCGAGCTGGACCTTCCCGTCAAGGTGCTGGGCAATCTCGACGGCGCGGGTGCTGTGTTGACGCTGAAGAACCACTACCGCCGCCGGCCAGACAGCCTTCGCCAGGCTGAGAGCCGGGGACTGCCGATTCACATTCTCAAGAGCAACTCGGTCAGCCAGGTTCGGGACGCTTTGACTCGCATCTACGGCGTTGACAAGCAGGACGATGCCACCGCGCGCGCGATGGCCGAGGCGGCGGCTGCCATCAAGCAGGTCAGGAGCACGTTGCGGCCGGTCGAGATCTCGCCCCAAAACGCCTATCTGCGCCGCCTGCAGCATCAGCTGGTGGCGGAAAACGAGCTCTCGGCCCGCAGCACGGGCAAGGAGCCCCAACGCCGGCTGCGGATAACACCGTCGCCCGAGGAACCCGCTTAGTTACCCTTCCTCCGTGGCGAGGGGGTTGTTCATCACATTTGAGGGCGGCGAGGGCTCCGGCAAGACGACGCAGGCTGAGCTTCTGGGCGACTGGCTTTCGTCGCGAAACCCGATCGTGGTTCGTGAGCCAGGCGGGACCGAGCTTGGGGAACGGATTCGCGAGGTCGTGCTGTACGCAGGACTGGAGATCGACGCTGAGGCCGAGATGTACCTGTTCATGGCCTCCCGCCGCCAGCTCATCGCCGAGGTGATCGCGCCGGCCCTCGAGAAGGGGCAGATCGTGATCGCGGACCGCTATCACGATTCGACGCTTGCTTATCAAGGCGGTGCCCGTGGCGTTCCCACGAATTGGCCCTCGACGTTCCCTCGTCCGGACATCACATTCCTGCTCACCGGGCCGGTTGAGACCGGCCTGGACCGTCGCGTTTTGTGAGGCTCGACGCATCAGGTTCGAAGGAGAAGATTCACCTAGAGGTGCGTGACAGGCTCACGCCGTTGCTCGAAGGATTGAGTTGAAGCTCGTCATCGCGGTCGTGCAAGGAGAGGACGCCCAACGCGCCGTGGCCGCGCTGACCGATCGCGGGATCAGCTCGACCCGTATTGGATCGACCGGCGGGTTCCTGCAGCAGGGCAACGTCACGTTGTTGATCGGGGTCGAGGACGCTCAAGTGCCGGACGCCTTGCGCATAATCCAGGAGAACTGTCACGAGCGCAGCCGCTATCTGACGCCGGTGCCGCCGCTGGCGGAACCAGGCGAGTTCTTCATGACGTATCCGGTGGAGGTCCAGGTCGGGGGCGCCACGGTGTTCGTGGTGCCGGTGGATTCGTTCGAAAAGATCTGATCGCCGGACCGAGGGTTCAATGATCCGGGTCGAAGGTCTGCGCAAGGTCTTTGGCGACGTGCGTGCCGTCGATGGCATCGACCTGAAAGTCGAGCGCGGCGAGCTGGTCGTCTTGCTCGGTCAGAACGGCGCGGGCAAGTCGACGACGCTGCGATGCATGGGCGGAATCCTGCGGCCCGATGCGGGCATCATCGAGCTGGACGGTCTCCGCCTACCGGAGCGTCTCGATTCGGTACGCGCGCGGCTTGGAGTCGTGCCGGACCAGGCACGCCTCTACGGCCGCAACACCGCGCCTGAATATCTCGACCGGTTCGGCTTCCTGTACGGAGTTCCGGAGGCGGTACGGCGACAGCGAATCGCCGATTTGCTCGATCGCTTTGAGCTCGCCGATCGCAAGGACACCATGCTGGCCGCCTACTCGCGCGGCATGGCTCAGAAGGTCGCGCTGATTCGGGCGACGCTGCACGAGCCGGACTGGATCTTCTGCGACGAGCCCACGGCCGGACTCGACCCGGTTGCCGCCGCGGACATGCGCCGCTACCTCGTGGAGCAGAAGACCCGCGGCGCGGCTTTGATCGTGACGACTCACGTGCTCAGCGAGGCGGAGCACATGGCAGACCGCATTGCGATCATGCGTCGAGGCGTCATCGTCACAAACGGCACATTGGAGGAGCTGCGCCGCAAGGCAGCAGCGGGACGCCGCTTCACAGCGCACCTCGCGCGCAGTCTGTCCGATGCCGAACCCGTCCGGCGGTGGCTGGAGGAGCACACCGTCGACTACCGCATCGACGACGACCGGCTGGCATACACGCTGCGGTGGGAGACAAGTCTCCGGGATCGGGGGGACTTTGCTGCGCGCCTGCAGGGGCTGCTTGCGAAGCAGGAATCGCCGTTCCATGAGCTCGAGGAAGACCAGGTGAGCCTGGAGTCGGTTTACCTGGCTGCCATGGACGAGCAAAACCTAAAGATCCCGCTTTCAAGTGGTAGCGCCGGGAAAGCCCCCACCCGGCCGGGCTCGCTGCGCGAGCCGGGCCACCCTCCCCAGCGAGTGGGGAGGGGACGGACAAAACCCATCCCTCCAGCCCAAATCCCTTCCGGAATCCGGCCGGTTCGCATGTTCGCCTCGCTCCGAGAGCAGGGCGGCATGCTCGGTCACTCACTTCCTTTCTATGTGAGCTCGTGGTGGCGGCGCGGCGACCTGAGCTGGGTGATGTACCTCAACGCGTTTGTGCTGCTGCTCGTCGCGGGCACCGCGCTGTTCGGGCAGCTGCCAGGAGTCGCCGGCCAGGTGGCGGCGCGGTTCGTCGGGGGAACGGCGCTGCAAGCAGGCTTGCTGCTGCCTCTCTTCTTCATGTCATTCGCGCTCCTCGAATCGATCAAGAGCTCGATCGGCATCTGGTGGGAAAAGGCGCAGGGATCGCTCGAGGTTTTGCTCTATACGCCGGTCGACGACCCCTCGCTCATCTGGCTGGAGGTGCTTCCCGGCGCGGTCGTCAGCACGGTCTGGGTGACGTTCTGGATGGCAGCGGGAATGGCTCTGTTGAGCCTGTTCGGTGCGGCTGCGCCCTGGGACCTGCTCCCGGTCTTCGCGTTCGTGGCCGCGGTGACGGCCTACTGGGCGGCGATGGGCAGGATGCTCGGCTTCATGCTGTTTCCGCGCGAGGGAGCGGCCGGCGGTGCGTGGTCCTTCTTGCTGTCGCCGGTCTCGGCGGCGGTGGCCGATCTGCCGCTGGCGCTTTTCGTGTTTCGCTCCCCGCTGGCGCCGGCTTCTTTGCTGCTTCCGATCATCGCGTGCGTCGCGCTTACCATCCTCTGCGGCGCGACTTTCGATCGGGAACGTCTCATGGAGACCGGGCTCACGCGATCACGGCGCAAACGCACGTGGTTCCCGGTAGCGGTGGTGCGTCGCAACGCCGTCGCGGTCGCGGCGGGCATCGTCCTGGCCGCGGCATCGGCCGGCGTCGCCGGAGCTGTCACCGCCAACGCGCATTGGCATTCGTGGTCTGACGTTCGCTCAGCGGCGACAGGGCAGGCTGTTGATCCAGCGCCGGTTGCTTCCACGCCGATCCAGCCCGCGCCCTCATCGGTGAACGGGGTGGCTGTCGCGGCCGCTGGTCTGGCGGGGATCGTGGCGACCCTGGCGCTGATGCTCGCCTTGATCGCCGTCAGCTTCGCCGCCTTCTTCCTGCTCGGCGTCCCGGCCGTGGCCGGGCTGGCGATAGCCGGCGCCCTGTGGGGTATGCAGCTTGGCTTTGGGTCGGGGGCCCCCCTTCAGCCGTGGTTCGCGGGCGCTGGGGGGATCGCCCTGCTCGCTCTTGCGCTCAACACCGGGGCGGCATTGCCGATCTACTGGTCGCTGGCCTTCGGCTCCGGCCGGCGCCTGGACCGGTTGCGTGAGGCATGGTCGAACTATTGGGCACTCTTCCGCGGCCTCGTCATGCCGGCATGCGTGCTGTTGGGCCTGGTGGTTTTCCGCCTGCTGGCGGCAGGCTGATCCAGGCTTCGTTACAGGTCCAGCGCCTGGGCCACCAGCTCCCGATGGTAAGTGGCGTCGCCCAAGGTTACCTCCGACGCTTTGGCGCGCTTGAGATACAGGTGCAGGTCGTGCTCCCAGGTAAAGCCGATGCCGCCATGAACCTGGATTCCGTCGCCCGCGATCTTTCGATAAGCATCTGACACGTACGCCTTGGCTATGGACGACGCGAGCGATCGGTCTGCGGCGTCGGCGTCGACGGTCCACGCCGCGTAGTAAGTCGCGGAGCGACCACTTTCGGAAAGCACCAGCATGTCGGCAAGCCGGTGAGAAACGGCCTGGTAGATGCCGATGGGCTTGCCGAACTGCTGGCGGGACTTGGCGTACTCCGTGGATGCTTCGAGCACCTTCTGCGATCCGCCGACCATCTCGGCGCAAAGCGCGGCAGTCGCCCATTCCAGCGCGCGCTGCGCTCGCGGCCATGCGTCGTGCGGCGAGCCCATCACTGAATCCGCGCCGAGCTCGACGTTGTCGAAACGAACTTGGTGCCATCGCCTCGTCATGTCCAGAGCGTTGAGTGGCTCGATCGACATTCCCTTGGGTTTGCCCTTGACGAGAAACAGCGTGATGCCGTCTTCACCTTCGCTCCGCGTACGGGCCACGACCACGATGTAATCCGCCACATCCGCGTCGGCGACGAACGCCTTGACACCGTCCAGCCGCCAGCCGTCACCCGATTGCCTGGCCGCGAGCTGGACGCTCTCCGCATCCCATCGGCCGGAGCCCTCGGTAAAAGCGAGCGTCGCGCGTGCTGAACCCTGCGCGATGGCGCCCAGCACATCCTTCTTTTGCGCTTCGGTGCCGGCTTCGATCAGCGCCGGGAGCGCGAGGCCCATCGT
>VBKD01000098.1 GCA_005888075.1 Chloroflexota bacterium | reverse complement strand
AGGAGGAGGTGCGGGCGTGCGGCGAGCGCCCGCGCGATCTCGACCCGGCGCTGGATGCCGGCGGGAAGATCGCCCGCCAGCGTCTTCGTGTAGCGGTCGAGGTCGAGCACGTGGAGGATGGCGCGCGCACGCTCTGAAGAAGCGCGCTCGGCGTAGGACGAGAAAGGAAGGTACAGCGCGTCGCTCAAGACGTTGCGCCCGCCAAGGGCATCCATCGGGACGGTGACGTTCTCCTGCACCGTCATCGAGCTCCACAGCTGAAGGTTCTGGAAGGTGCGGGCGATGCCCATGCGCGCGCGCACATGCGGCGGCGCAAGCGTCAGAGACTTGCCCTCGAAATACATCGACCCCTCGTCGGGACGGATGACTCCCGAGATGCAGTTGAAGAGCGTCGTCTTGCCCGCTCCGTTGGGACCGATCATGCCGAGGATCTCACCGCGGTTGAGGTCCAAAGACACGTGGTCGAGGGCGACGATGCCGCCGAACCGGACGGTGATGTCGCGAACGCGAAGCATCGTCATGCCAGGCTCACCCGCTTCGTCCTCACCGCGCGGATGGCGGACCACGTATGCAGCGCTCGATGCCGCATGTCCCCCCACACACCATCGGGAAGGAGAATCATCTGCGCGACCAGCAGGACGCCCAGCGCGATCGAGAACCAGTCGTATGAGATGTCGTAGGGGATGCGGTGCAGGAACATGCCGTGCCCGTACCGGGTCAGGATGTCCGGCACGAATGAAAGGAACACGCCGCCCAGCGCGGCCGCAGGCACGTACCGCACGCCCATCAGCACCGCGATCGCCGCGAGCTGCAGGGACGTGAAGAGCCAGAAGGGCTGCGGGCTCACGGTGCCGGCGACGAGCGGGTAGAACGAGCCGCCAAGTCCCGCGATCGCGGCCGACATTCCGAACGCCAGCAGCTTGTAGCGAGTGAGGTTGACGCCCATGGTCGCCGCGGCAAGCTCGGAGTCGCGAATGGCTCGGAAGCGACGTCCGGCTCCAGAGTTGTGCAGGTTCACCATCAAAAGCGCGACCAGGAGAAACAGCGCCAGCAGGACGAAATAGGCCTGTAAGAGGTGGGTCGTCGAGTCCATCCGCAGCCCGAACATCCGGGCGCCGTCGACCCGCCAGCCACCGCTGCCGCCCGTGAACCATTCGAAGATGTGGTCCTGGAAGACGTAGCGGTCGAAGACGAGAGCGATGCCCAGAGTCACGATCGCGAGCGTGATGCCGTGCAGCCGCAGCGCGGGCAGGCCGACGAGCACGCCCAGCGCGAACGCGGCGCACACCCCGACCGCGATCGCGACCACGTAGTCGGCGTGGAAGGTCGCGACCATCATCCCTGCGCCGTATGCGCCAACCCCGGCGAAGGTCGCCTGGCACAACGAGATCTGTCCGACGTAACCCGTGAGCAGCACGAGGCTCAGCAGGCTGAACGCCCAGATCACGGCCAGCGCGGCGTCGAAACGAAAACCTACGTCGAAGCCAACGGGCAATCGGGCCAGAACACCAAACAGCACGAGCACGACGAGAAGTCGAGTCGCCAGCCGCCAGGTCATCTCTCTGCCGCCACAGTCAACCCGCGCGGGTTGCGAAGGATGAGCACCGCGAGAATGACAAGCAAGGCGATCAAACGCGGGAAGCCGATCGATTGGATCCAGATGGTCGGGTAGGTCTCCAGCAACCCGAGAGCGAAACCGCCCGCCATCGTGAGCGGCAGCGACACCATCCCGCCGATGAGCGCCGCCGCAAGAGCATCGATGATCAAGAGCGTCAGGCTCGTCGTGTCGAAGTTGATGAAGGGCGTGATCAAGATTCCCGCGACCGCCGCGATGACGCTGCCCAGCATCCAGCTGACCGCGCTGACCCGCCCCACCGGGACGCCCCATAGAGAAGCGGACGTCGGGCTGTCCGACACGGCGCGCATCGACCGGCCGAAGCTCGTGTACTTCAAGAACGCGGCCAGGCCGAACGCGAGGCCAAGCGACACGATGAAGATGACTATGTAGTTGGCCCCGATCGGAACGCCCGCGACGGTCTTCACCCAGTTCTGCGGAACGATGTAGATCGGCAGGTGGTACTGGTTGTTCTTCCAGATCAACGAGGCCGTCGACTGCAGGGCGAGCAGGATCCCGATTGTGATCACCGCTTTGACCACTGGCGCCCGCGTGCGCACGAATCGAAACACGGCGAACTCGAGAAACAGCCCGAGCAGTGCGGCGAACACCAGGCCCGCCACCACCGCAACCGCGGTGGACAGCCATGTCGGCCAGAACGGGTGGGAGATCCCGTAGAAGAACTGCCACGCGACAAAGGTGGAGAACATGCCCATCGCTCCGTGGGCGAAGTTCAAGACTCCGGTGGTGCGATAGATGAGGACGATGCCCAGCGCCGCGAGCGAGAAGACTCCGCCCAGCGACAACCCGATGATCGTGTACGCCGCGAAAGCGTCCATCTCGTTAGGAGCAGATCCAGCTCGAGGTCGTGTGCCACGCGCCGCCCTCGTGCGATGTGTAGTTAAAGCAGTGGTTGGGATCGTGCGGCCCGGAGCCATAGGACAGAGGCACCGACCAGCCGGTCTGGAAACCCTGCAGCGAGTTCAGCGCCTGGACAAGGCTCTCCCTGGACAGTCCGGACCCCGCGCGTTTAGCCGCCTCCGCGAACACCATCGCGGCGGTCCACGAGTGCTGCGTGTAGATGTCGAGGGCCTGGAACTGGCCCGGGTAGTACCGCTGCACCGTGCCGAGGTACTGGCGCACGGTCGCGTTGCCCTGATGGTCGTAAGGCGACATGAAGGGGACGAGCGAATGCGCCTTGCTCAGCTCGTTTCCATATGACCTCTGGACGTTGAACTTGTCGAGCCCGGCGCCCAGGACGCCCGGATACCAGTTGGCAGCCTGCATGGCGTCGAACAGGCGGTGATAGCTGAAGGGATCGAGGGCGGCGATCACGTAGTCGGGGCAGCCTTTTTCGGTCGGCTGGCAGGTGTAGTTCGGCTGGGGGCCGCCGCCGCTCGGCCCATGGTGCGAATGCTGAAGATTGAAGACGGTGGCCGTGTAGCTGGCCTGGGTCGCCGAGACCTCCTCGACGTCCGTGTAGCCGATGCCGTCGGCGGCGAGCCGGTTGAGCAGATTCGCTTCCACGGGATGCACCCACGGCACATCGCCGAGCACGACGATCGCCGGGTGCTTCACACCGAGCGATTTCGCTTCATCCGCGATTGCCCCGCCGTAGCGGTAGAAGCTGGTCGAGACGGGGAAGGACAGCGGGTCCTGATATTCCGCGGGCGTGCCGAGTCCGCCGATGACCGGGATCCCCGCCGCGGTCAGCGTCCTGATCTGGTCGTTCTCGCCCAGAGGCGCGGTCGGCCCGACCACAGCCAGCACGTTCTGCGAGATGAGATATCGGGCGCACTGGCCGGCCGAGCTGGCGTCGTACTTGGAGTCGCACCACACGTACTCGACCTGGCGGCCGTTGATGCCTCCGGCCGCGTTGATCGCCTGCATGTAGGCGCGAACCGTGTCGCGCTCGACCGAAGAGTCGATTGGGCCGGTGATGTCAAAGAATCCGCCGATCGTGATCTTGCCGCCGCTGACTCCCCCGGAGCCTCCGCCCGCGCCCCCGCCGGCCGAAGGTCCCGAACTCGAGCTGTTGCCGGCAGCGGCTGCGGAGCCAGGCTGCTGGAGGGCCGAGACCTGGCCGGCGGGGACCGAGCCGGCGTTGGTGAACGACCGCACCGTCATGACACCCAGCACGGCGGCCAGCACAAGGGCGGCGCCTAGAAAGGAGACGGCGATTCGTTCCCGGAAGCCCCGTGAGATCAAGGGTCAGCCCCCCTTTACGGTTCGCGTACGCCCACGTACGCCTTTTTGCAGATACGCGCGACTCGTGTGCAGTACCCGATCCGGAATCCGCCCATTTAGTGGGTTCGCACCCACTAAACACTAATTTACGTGCGCTGTCAAGATTTCGGGCTCAGGCCGAGGCCCGGCGCTGCTTGCGTTTCCTCGCTGTGCCTGGAGGCGGCAGCTGCACGATCTCGCCCCGCTTGGCTTTGAAGTCGTACAGCTCTCGGTCGGCCCGGGCCAGGAGCGCAACCACATCGTCAGATCGCTGCAGCTCCGCGAGGCCGAAGGAAAAACGCATGCCCGCCTTGTCGGCTTCGGCCTGCACCGAACGCACCTTGGCGCGGGCGGCGCGAGCGGTCGTCTCAGGCAGAACGCAGACGAACTCGTCGCCGCCGTAGCGCAGCAGCAGGTCTTCGCCGCGCAATCCATCTTTGAGGGCCTGGGCGACGCCGCGCAGAAGCTTGTCGCCCTCCGCGTGCCCGTCCCGGTCATTGGCTTCTTTCAGACCGTCGACGTCGATGAACGCCACGGCCAGCGGCGTGCGGTGCCGCTGAGCGCGAGCGATCTCATGCTCCGCCAGCGAAATGCCGGCGGCGCGTCGCAGCACGCCCGTCAGCTCGTCGAAGGCGGCTTTCTCGCGGAGCTTGAACAGTGCGTTGGTGGTCAGCGACGTGAGCTCGCGAGGCCTCAAACCAAGATCGGCCGCAAGAGTGAGCCTGATCTGCGCGTCGCGGGCCCGCCGCGCCTCCGTGAGCGTTCGCAACAGGAGGAGGAGCCAGATGCCGAGGAGCAGCGGCAGCGTGGCGAGCGCCCCGATCAACGCGACGTCGAGCGGAGACGTGACGACGATGGTCGTGAACGGAATGGTCACGCGGTGATCACTCGGTGCGCTCCCAGATGCCGGGGGCGGCGCGGCCGGCGCTGCTGCAGTTCCGTTCGCCCGAGGCGCAGTCGTTCCGCCCGCCGGCGGAGGGTCGCTTGTTGGAGTCGAGCTGGCGGGCGTATTGATGGTGGTGGTGTCGACACTTGACGTCGACCCGATCACCGGCAGGGAAGGGCTCGCCGTCACACCAAGCGACGGCGTCGCGACCGGCGTGGTGAGGATCGGAGGCGGCGATACCGCGAGACTCGGCGGCGGCGGCAGCGGAATCACGAAAAAGACCGCGCCGATAGAAGCCAAAAGGTGTCGCCCCATTGTCGATGCAGCTGGTGTCGCCATCAGCAATCACTCCCCCGGCTCGAAGCCGTGGCATTACTTTGCCAGAAGGCAAGCCACGATTTCAATGGGCGGGGGCGCCAGGCCCTGATTCCCAGTCTTGCAGCCGCTATACCTGACAAACCTTTTCGGGAGTATGCTTCGAGATCGTGACCACTGACATGGAGCGAGCCCTTGGGGCTCTCCGGGACTTCACGCGCCGGGACATCCTGCTTCGCTTCTACGCCGACCGCAAAGCACGCAGCGTCGACGACGTCTCGCGAGAAGCTGGTGTTCATCGTTCAGTGGCCTTCGAGCATCTGGAACGCCTGGTGGCGTTGGGATACCTCGAAGTCGCCCACAGGCGTGGCCTGCCAGGCAAGCCCGCGAAGATTTACAAGCTCACCGGCGGCCCGGTGCAGATCAGCCATCCGGCCCGGCGCTATGACGTGGTCGCCGAAGCGCTGGCCCACGCTTTCGAAGGGCTCGGCGAGGTCGGCAGTCACGCGGTGAGACGCGCCGGCCGCGCGTATGGCAATGAGCTTTCACGGCCTGGCGCGAAATCCGCGATGGCCGCGCTGGAACCGTTGATCGAGATGGGCGGCGACTACAACACCCGCGGCGGCATGCTGGACTGCACCAACTGCCTTTTCGCCGAGGTGTGCCGCAGGGCTCCGGTGATCTGCCGCTTTCACGCCGGCATCATCGAAGGCATCCTCGAAAGCTCCGAAATGCACATCGACGTGAAGGCCCTGGGCTTTCGCGACCCATACGGCTGCGCCTACATGCTCGAAGACAAAGAAGCAATCGAACCCCTAGAAGCCCAAGCCCAGTAGCCCCCGGGAAATGTCACCTCCCCACTAGCTGGGGAGGTCGGCCCTGCCCGCAGGGCACGGCCGGGTGGGGGCGCGTGCCAGGCAAGGGGACGGGAAGAGAGATCTACCCTTCCCCCGTGAACCTGATCGCCGACTCTTTCGCCTGGCCTTTTCGCGCTGACTGGCGATCGAGGTGGGCGGTCGGCGTCGTGGCCGTCCTCCTGCTACCCCTCCTTTTCATCCCTGTGCTCGGCTACGCCATCGCCGCCACGAACGCCGCCGAACTTGACCCATCGCAGGGTCCACCGCCGTGGCGTCTGGACCGCCGCCTGCTGGCTGACGGGCTGTGGGTGACGCTCGCGATACTGCTGACCGCCGCGCCATTTCTCATTGCCTTCAATCCGCTCTCCAACCTTCTGCTCGACGCGCACGTGTGGACCTCGAGCGATCCCACGCTGGCCCAGCTCGACGCGCATGTCCTTGCGATCCTGCTGCTTGCGCTGCCATGGGGCTTGGTGCTCTTGCTGGTCATGCCACATGCGATCGCCCGCTTCGCGGCGACCCGGCGGCCCGGTGACCTCTTCAACTTCGCCGCCTCGGCGCGCAGCGTCAGCGATGACTTCGCGACATGGAATGTCGTCGCCGCCGCCATCGTCACGGCATGGGCGGCCGGGGTCGCGTGCGCGGGCCTGCTTTGCGTTGGCCTCGTGCCAGGGATCTTCTACGCCATTCTTGTCAGCGCACATGCCACCGCCGCGCTCCACGACCCGGGTACGAATCCATCCGCTAGGTGACACCGCGCTCCTGGCGGAGCTCGGCACCCGACTCGACACCGCCCTCAACACGCGCGCGATCGCCCTCGCCGCCGCACTGAAAAAGAGACGCGACGTGCGGCAGGCCGTGGCGGGCTACGCCACGGTCACCGTCCACTTCGACCCGGACCAGACCACGCACGAAGCCCTGGGCTCAGCCATCAAGCGCCTTGCCACCAAACGCCCGCCGATGGAAGAACCGGGAAGGCTGCACCGGATTCCCGTCGTCTACGACGGCCCCGATCTCGAATCGGTGGCCGGTGCGCTGGGGCTGCAGCCGCAGGCGGTCGCCGAGATCCACACCCGGCCGATCTATCGAGTCTTCCTGGTCGGCTTCGTGCCCGGATGGGCCTACCTCGGACCTCTGCCCGAGGAGCTCGCGATGCCGCGCCGCGATGTCCCGCGCACGCTGGTGCCGGCCGGCTCGGTCGCCATCGCCGGCCGGCAAACAGGTATCTACCCCCTAGCGACACCGGGTGGCTGGCATCTCATCGGCCGTACGTCGGTCAAGCTGTTCCTCCCGGACTCCGACCCACCGAGCCTGTTTCGGGCCGGCGACCGCGTGAAGTTCTTTGGCGTCCGCCCGTGACCGACCTGCTGCGCGTGGTCGATCCGGGCTTGTACACCACCGTCCAGGACCTCGGCCGTCCCCACGCCATCTCCTCGGGTGTCCCCCCGGGCGGAGCGATGGACCGGTTCGCGCACTCGGCGGCGAACCTGCTTGTCGGCAACGACATCGGCGCGGCCACGCTCGAGTGCACGCTGATCGGTCCACGCCTGGTCGCGGAGGCGCCATGCCTGGTCGCCGTGACGGGCGCGGACTGCGAGCTCCTCATCAACGCGCGCCCGGCGCCCATGTGGTCTGGAATCTTTCTGAGCACCGGTGACGAGCTGCACTTCGGCGCGAGGCGAAGTGGCGCGCGCATGCACATCGCCGTGAGCGGAGGCGTCGCGGCCGACCGCTGGCTGGGTTCGCTATCGACCAATGTGATTGCCGGACGCGGAGGCATGCACGGCCGGCCGCTGATGTCTGGCGATGTGATCGCGGCCGTTGCGGAGCGCTCGGGACCGGGAGTGAGCGGACGCGAGCTGGATCCGCACCTGCGTCCCGACTACAGCAACCACACGCTGGGCGTCATCGCGGGACCGCACATGAAGCGCCTCGACGCGGACGGGCGCGCGGCTTTGCTGGGGTCCACATTTCATGTGAGCCGCGACGCCGACCGCATGGGCTACCGGCTGGACGGCGCAACCCTTCGTGCCGCAGGTGATGAGCTTCTGTCATTCGGCCTGGTCGCGGGCGCGCTGCAGGTGCCTGGCGGAGGGCAGCCGATCCTGTTGATGGCGGACCATCAGACCGCCGGCGGCTACCCGGTCGTGGCGGTCGTCGTCAGCGCATCCATGGCGATCGCCGCGCAGCTGGTGCCTGGCGACGAGGTCCGCTTCGAGGAGACCACCATCGAGGCCGCGCTTCGCGTGCGGCGGGAACGCCGCGCCGCGCTCGATTCGCTGCGCAGCTAATCGGGCGCCCCCGCGGCTATCACCTTGGCCTGTTCCAGGACCTGGTCATAGTCCGGCAAGCGCTGTTCGGGAGATGTCACCCAGGTCCAGCGAATGATTCCGTCGTGGTCGATGATGAAGATCGATCTCCTGCCCACGCCCGAATAGCCGGGGGAATCCTCGCGGCGCACGCCATAGTCGGTCACCATCTTGCGTTCGAAGTCGCCGATCAGCTCAAACGGAAGCCCGCCCAGCTCCTTGGCAAACGCCTGGTGCGAGAAAACCGAGTCCACGCTGATGCCATAGATTCCGATGCCCCCGGCAACCGCGTCCTCGTGCCTGGACCGAAACTCGGTCAGCTCAGTCCTTCAACCACCCGTGA
>VBKD01000097.1 GCA_005888075.1 Chloroflexota bacterium | reverse complement strand
TGCTCTTTGAAGGCTTGCCCGCGCGTTACGACCGCCTGGCCGAGGTGCTTTCGTTCGGCCAGAACCGCAGATGGCGCGAGGAGATGGTGATGCACCTCGCACGGTTCCAGCCCGAACGCATCCTCGACGTCGCGACCGGCACCGGTGGAGTCGCGATCGCCCTGGCCCACGCTACGGACGCCGACATCGTCGGAGTCGACCTCAGCGAGCCGATGCTGGAACGCGGTCGCGAGCGAGTGCGCGACGCGGGTCTCGACAACCGGATCCGGCTGCGCCTGGGTCGGGCCGAGGCGCTTCCGTTTCCCGACGCTTCGTTTGACGCGGTGAGCTTCACCTACCTGCTGCGATACGTCGCCGATCCCGCCGCCACCCTGTCCGAGCTCTCGCGCGTGCTTCGTCCCGGTGGCGGCATGGCAAGCCTCGACTTTTACGTGCCTCAAAAGTTTCTGCCGCGAACGGGGTGGCGCATTTACACGCGCCTGGCTCTCCCGGCCGCTGGATACGCGCTGGGCGGGCAAGCGTGGTGGAGAGTGGGCCGGTTCCTGGGCCCGAACATCGAGCGCTTTTACCGGAGGTGGCGCCTGGATGCCATCTTCGAGGCGTGGCGCATGGCGGGCATGATCGACGTCGGGCAGCGCGAGATGAGCAACGGTGCCGGGCTGGTGATGTGGGGTCGAAAGCACCATGCCTGAGGCTCCTCCACTTGCGCCGGCGTACTACGCCGCCGCCAAGGGCGGATGGCTTCGCGACGTCTGGTCGCTGCTGCACCCGCCGTACACGGCGTGGCACCTGTCCTATGTGCTTCTCGGCGCAAGCCTGGCGCCGCGCGTGAGCCTTTTTCGCCTTTTGCCGACGGTGATCGCGTTCTTTCTCGCGGTTGGGGTCGCGGCCCATGCGCTGGACGAGCTCAGAGGCCGGCCGCTCAGAACCACGATCCCAAGCTCGGTGTTGTGGGTGGCGGCCGTCGTTGGGCTGGGCAGCGCTGTGGGGCTGGGGATCGCGGGGGTGTCGGTGATCGGCTTCGGCATGCTGCCGTTCATCGCCGCCGGAGTCCTGTTCGTCTTCGCCTACAACCTGGAGCTGCTTCGGGGGCGCCTCCACGGCGATTTCTGGTTTGCCCTTTCGTGGGGCGCCTTCCCCGTGCTCACCTCGTATTTCGCCCAGACGGGACGTTTGTCGATCCCAGCGTTCGCGGTCGCGGCCGCGGCCTATGCGCTGTCTTACGGGCAACGTGTCCTGAGCACCCCGGCGCGCCTCGTGCGACGCAAGACGAGGTCGGTGACCGGCACCCTGACCTTGAGCGACGGCACCGAGATGCCGATTGACGAGCCGGCTTTGCTGCGCCCGCTCGAGCGTGCTCTGAATGCGTTCGCTTGGGGTGTCACGCTGCTGTCGTTGGGGCTGATCGGGGCGCGGATGCTCTGAGTCGCCGGGGATCAGTAGAATCCCCTAGAAGTGAATCGTTCCGAAGCGATGGCGGTCAAGCCGTTGCTGCGCGGATGGTCACACGGAATCGCCGCCCTGGTCGCGATCGCCGGCCTGGTCGTGCTGGTTTTGATCACTCGCCACGACCCGGCCAAGCTCGTCTCGATGGTGGTCTATGGCGCGGCGCTCGTCCTGCTCTTTGCCGTCAGTGCGACCTATCACATCTTCACCTGGCCGCCGAAGGTCAAGGATTGGTTGCGGCGCGCGGACCACGCGACGATCTTCATCTTCATCGCCTCCACCTACACGCCACTGGTGTTCAACGTGCTTGGCGGATGGTGGCGAGTCTTCGTGTTGGCTGCGATCTGGACCAGCGCTGTTGCCGGTGTTGCCGGCGCGGCACCCTTCCTCAGGATCCCTCGGCAGGTCCTTGCCTCGCTGTATCTCGCGATGGGGTGGGTGGCCATCATCGCTCTCGTTCCCCTGACGTCGGCGCTTGGCTGGGTGGCGACGGGGTTGATGACATTCGGTGGGCTGCAGTACTCGTTGGGCGCAGCCGCTTACGCGTTCAAGAGACCCCGACTATGGCCGCGAGTGTTCGGCTACCACGAGCTGTTTCATCTGGCCGTGATCACTGCGAGCGTGACCTACTACGTGATCGTCGTCCAGTACGCGGTGCCGTATCACCGCACCGTCTAAACGGGCGGTACGCCGTGCTTTCGCTCAGTGCGCGCTGACAGGCGCGTCGAGTAAGCCTTGAAACGCGCGATGAGGGCGTCGCGCAGCTGGTCTGGCTCGACGATGTCGTCGACGATGAGGTTGGACGCCAGCTTGTAAAGGTCGACGTCCTCGCGATACTCGTCCTCGAGCTCCTTGCGCTTCGCTGCTCGCTCCGCCTCCGGCAGCTCGCCCAGCTTGTTGTAGAACACTGCGTTGACCGCGGGTTCAGGGCCCATGATCGCGATCTGCGCCGATGGCAGCGCGATGACGCAGTCGGAGTCGTAGGCGGGTCCGGCCATCGCGTAAAGACCGGCGCCGTACGCCTTGCGCACGATGACCGAGATCTTCGGCACGGTTGCTTCGGAGACGGCGCTGATCATCTTGGCCCCGTGGCGGATGATTCCGCGTCGCTCGACATCGGTGCCGATCATGAATCCCGGCACATCGGCGAGAAACAGAAGCGGGATCTCGAACGCATCGCACAGCCAGATGAAGCGAGCCGCCTTGTCCGCAGAATCGTTGAAGAGCACGCCGCCTTTTTGCATCGGCTGGTTGGCCAATATGCCGACCGCATTGCCGTCCAGGCGCGCGAAGCCCGTCAGTAGTTCCTTGGCGAAGAGCTTCTTGATCTCCAGCCAGCTGCCCTCATCGATGATCCTTTCGATGACCTTTCGCATGTCGTAGCCGCGGTTGGGCTCTGCCGGGATGAGGTCACTGATCGGTTTCGAGCCGGTCGCGGCAGCCTTCGGCTCACAGGGGGAAGGCTTTTCCCCCGTTCGCTGCGGCATGAACCGGATGTAGGCGCGACCGAAATCGATCGCTTCCTTGTCGTCGGCCACGAGCACGTCGCCGCAGCCACTTTCCGTGCAGTGCATGCGAGCGCCGCCAAGCTCCTCCAGCGTGACCTTCTCGCCCACCACGACCTCGACCATGCGTGGGGAACCGAGGTACATCGAGGCGTTGCCCTCGACCATCACGACGACGTCGCAGAAGGCGGGGATGTATGCGCCGCCTGCCGCGGACGGGCCGAACAGAAGACAGATTTGCGGCACCACTCCTGACAGCTGCACCTCGTTGAGGAAGATGCGGCCTGCGTGCCGGCGGCCGGGGAACATGTCGATCTGGTCGGTGATTCGGGCGCCCGCCGAGTCGACCAGGTAGAAGAGCGGGACGCGGATGCGAGCCGCCGTCTCCTGGATGCGAACGATCTTCTCCACAGTCCGGGCGCCCCAGCTGCCCGCCTTGACCGTGGGATCGTTGGCCATGACTGCGACCTGGCGGCCTTCGACGGTGCCGAGCCCGGTGACCACGCCGTCGGCGGGCAGGTCGTCCGCCACCACGTTGGCGAAGAGCCCGTCTTCAACGAACGATCCCTTGTCCAGCAGCAGGTCGAGCCTCTCCCTGGCGGTCAGCTTGTTCTGCTCGCGAAGCTTTGGGAGATAGCGGGTGCCGCCCTTCAGCGCCTTTTCGCGCAGCTCTCGATGGCGGGAGTCAGCCATGCGATCAGCGGCCCTTGAAGTCGGGCTCGCGCTTCTCGAAGAAGGCCTGGATGCCCTCTCTCGAGTCCTCGGTCTGTGAAACCAGCAGGAATTGACCATGCAGGTAGCGCATCGCGGCGGCGAAATCCATGTCCTGCTGCCGGTAGAAGGAATCGCGGCCCAGGCGCATCGCCACCGGGGACTTTTTCGCCAGGCTCTCCGCAATTTCGTTCACGGTCGGGTCCAGCTGCTCGTGGGTCACGACGCGATTGATCACACCGAGACTCTGCAGCTGCGTCGCGGTCCAGCGCTGGCCGAGCATCTCCATCTCCAGCAGCACGTTCCGCGGGATGCTGCGCGACAGGATGGCCTGGATCATCATCGGCCAGATCCCGACGTTGATCTCTGGGGTGCCGAACGTCGCCGTGTCGAGCGCGACCAGGATGTCGCACGAGCACGCGAGGCCGAGGCCGCCCGCAAGGGCATGACCGTTGATCCGGCCGACGATCGGCTTGCCGAGCTCCGACATGAGGATGAAGAGGTCGACGAACAGCTCGCGGCTGCGGTAACGCTCGAGCTCGGTCATGTCGCCGTCGAAGCTGGTCAGGTCCGCTCCCGCGCAGAAGACCCGCCCGGCGCCGGTCAGGACGGTGACGCGAACGTCGGATGCGTCCCGGCACCATCGAAAGGCGGCGGCCAGGTCGCGAAGCATCGTGGCCGAAAGCGGGTTGCGCTGATCGGGACGGTTGAGCGTGACGGTCGCCACATGGCCGTCGACGGCGAGCAAGACTTGCTCCAGCTGAGGCTGCTCTGTCACGCCGTTAGCCTAGAACCCCGAGGACGAGCGCGACGCCCACAAGGATGAGAACGCCACCGCCGATCTCTTCGCTCCAGGCTTCGACCCGAGCACCGAGCCGGTTGCCGAGCTCCAACCCGATCAGGGTCATTCCCACGCTGACCACGCCCATCATCACCGCCGCGAGGACGATGTTGAAGGGGTAGACCGCGATGGCGAAGCCTACGGCCAGGTTGTCGATGCTGAGGGCCATGGCCGTGAGGATCAGGTCTTGCATCCTGAGCTCGCGAGGGGCGGTTTCCTTAGGTCCCTTTTCGGTACGACGTCCTTGCCAGATCGTGTAAGCGCCCGTCAGCGCCAGAAGGCCGCCGCCGATGTACTTGCCGTAATGGCCGAAGAACCCGGCCACGGCCTGTCCCAAGAGCAGTCCGATGATCGGCATGAGGGCTTCGAACACGCCGAACGCCACGCCCACGCGGATCCGCGTGCGGAGATTGATGCCGCTCAAGCCGATACCGATAGCGCCCGCGAAGTTGCTGAGCCCAACCGAGACGCTGACCAGGAGCAGGCTGAGAATTCCCGACACGGCCGAAACTATAAGGAGGCCGGAAAACGTCGCCTACCAGCGGTTCGGTCGGGCGGCATGTCCTTATTGCTTAACAAAAATACTTTGCGTGATGGATTATGGCCCCGCAGAATTGCAGCGAATCTGCAAGCGCTCCTGTAACCCAAAGTTAGGTCAGCAATCGCTTAAACGATATAACCCGTCTCACCAAGAAACACATGAAGGTCAAGCAACGATATCCGGTCACGACCGTGGTCGCGGCTTCCAACGATCACTCCATCGATCTCGACAAGCCCATCTTCACGCTCAGCGTGGCTTCCGAGATCCTCGAGGTGCACCCGCGCACTTTGATGATGTACGAGCACCTCAGCATGATTCATCCCAGGCGCACGGTGACCAATCGCCGGCGCTATTCACGTCGCGATGTGATGAAGCTCCAGGCCATCCAGACGTTGACCCGGGAGCATCACGTCAACCTCGCCGGCGTGCGCTACATCCTCGCGCTGCTCAAGCGGCTGCAGAGCGCCGGCGTGGAACCACCGGAGGAACTGAAAAACCTGGATGTATCCCAGCTCGACGTCTAAGCACCAATCCGGTTTGAGGAAAAAGGTCACAGAGAGGTAAATGTCAAAGAAGAGACGGCGTCTAGAGATCAAGGTCGACCCGCTTCCTGCCCCGTATCAAGACGAGACCGCCTCGTGTCCGGTTTGCGGCCGCGACGCGGCGGCCATCGGGCGGCGGCAGCTCCAGATCGTGTTTCGCTGCGAAGGCTGCAAGGTGGTCTTCAAGCGGAACCGCTACTGGCCGTACATCTACTAGACCACCCATTCCCCGTTCTCTCGTAGCCTCTTCGCTATGAGGCAGCGGGTGGGGCGCGCCGCGATCTATGGTGCGGTGCTCGGCCTGGTGACCGCGGCCGTGGCTGAGGCTGTGCGACCCCGTGGGGGGACCACACTCCTCCTGGACTGGGATCAGGTTCGAGCCATTGCTCGGGCGAGGCTCGAATCGCCGGCTGTCGATCGCTCGTACATCGATTCGGCCGCGAATGGATACCGCACGCTTGCGGCCAAGCTCGAGAAGCCATTGCTCGGTTTCGTCGGACCGGTGCCCAAGGGCGCGTCGCTTCCCCGTTTCGAGGCTTTGGATCGCGAGTCCTGGCTTGACCTGAACCTGGAAATTCTCCGCCGCGTGGTCGATCCGGTCCTCGAGAGCGGCCGGGTGCCCAACTCGCTCATCGTGGAGGTGGGCCGGGCCGGCGTGGATCGCTACGTGGGCTACATGCTGGCCTTTCTCGGGCGCCGCGTGCTGGGTCAGTACGACCCGCAGCTCCTTGGGGCCGAGCCGATCGGCGGCGAGGGCCTGTACCTGGTCGAGACCAACGTTGAGGAGTGGCAGCGGGCCGCCAGCCTGCCCGCGGAAGACCTGCGCCGCTGGCTGATCCTGCACGAGATGACGCACGCATGGCAGTTTGCTGCCCATCCGTGGCTCCGGCCGTACATGGAGCAGTCGATGCAGACGCTGGTGCACTCGGTGACGAAGAAGGCGCCCGCCGCCGCGCGTTTTGCGGCGTTTGCCGGAGTCCTGCCGGCCCAGTGGCGGGTGATGCGTGAGGTCCAGGGCGTCATGTCGGTGATCGAGGGCTACAGCAACCTGGTGATGAACGAGCTCGGCGGCAAGCTGCTGCCCGGCTTCGCGCGGCTCGAGGAGGCATACCGGGCGCGGAGCTCAGGCAAGAGCGCGCTCGAGATGCTGATCTGGAAGCTCACGGGGCTGGACCTGAAGCTGCAGCAGTACCGGCGCGGCGAGGCGTTTTGCCGAGCGGTGTTCGATGGGCACGGGCTCGAGGTTCTGAACCGGGTCTGGGACGGGCCGGAGACGATGCCGACATTGAGGGAGCTGGGGAACCCTGAGGCATGGTACGAGAGACTCAGGTCGGCCCCTCCGGCGCTTCGCGCCACCTCCCCATGAATGGGGAGGAGTTGAGAGCCCTCCGTTGCTGCCTGCCATTCGGCCCCTCCGGGGCTTCCTGCCATTCGGCCCCTCCGGCCACTGCCCTTGCGGGCACTGGCCACCTCCCCATGAATGGGGAGGAGTTAACTTAGTCTCTCAGCTCTTCCTGGGCTGTTTCTTCGCTGATCGGCATCACGGTCACAGGTAGGTCGGAGATGTCGAAATAGCGGACCGGTTTGTTCATGCGCTTGGCGATTCCGATCTGCACCTTGACCCCCAGCGAGAGCCGGCCGAAGACCCACACCTCGTCGGAGCGAGCCAGCAGGTTGTTCATCGCCTCGCGCACGACGTCCTTGTCGACCGTGTGCATGAGGTAGTAATCGAAAAGCATGAAGGGACTGACCGGCACCAGGCCCGAGTCGAGGACGAACTTCTGGATATGGGCGCGCCAGTAAAAGCTCTTGTTGGACATCGCGACGTAGACAACACGCTTGGGGTGCCGGAGCGTCTCTTCGGCCTGGTCTCTCGCGCTCGGCTTCGTCGTAGGCGCGAAGATCCTCTCGAGGATGTCTTCAGCCGCCTTGCCCGTGGTCGCCATTTACTTCCGTGAGACCGACATTTAATTAAGTCGGGCTATCGTATCAGTCGTGCCCGCAAGCTCTCGATTCGACCTGAGCGGACGAGTCGCGCTTGTGACCGGGGCCAGTCGTGGAATTGGCAGCGCGATCGCCGAGGCGCTGGCCGAGCAGGGCGCGCAGGTCGTCCTCAGCAGCCGCAAGCAGGCCGACCTGGACCAGGAAGCCGAGCGGATCAACGAGCGCTACCCGGAGATGGCCACGGCCATCGCCGCCCATGCGGGCCGGCCGGAGGAGCTGGAGCGGCTGGTCCAGCAGATCATGGAGCGCTTTTCACGGATCGACATCCTGGTCAACAACGCCGGCACAAACCCTTACTTTGGACCGATCATCGGCGCCGAGCTTTCAGCCTGGGACAAGACTTTCGAGGTGAACCTGCGAGGGATCTTCGTCCTGACGAAGCTCGTCTACGAAGCGTCGATGGAGGCGCGCGGAGGCTCGGTGGTCAACGTCGCGAGCATCGGCGGGATCCGACCAGGTTTCGGGCTCGGCGTTTACAACGTGACAAAGGCGGGGGTGATCATGCTGACGCGCCAGCTCGCCAAGGAGCTGGGCGGCAAGGTGCGCGTGAACGCGGTTGCGCCCGGTGTCATCAAGACGCGGTTCGCGGAGGCGCTTTGGGGCAACGAAGCCATCCTCGACCGGATCCTCGCGGCCAACCCGATGGGGCGCATCGGCCTACCCGACGAGGTCGCCGGCGCGGTGGTGTTCCTGGCCTCTGACGCCGCGTCCTACATCAACGGGGAAGTGCTCGTGATCGATGGGGGCGGCGCCGAGATTTAACTGCCGAGCCGGCCTTCTCCGGCGCCATCCCGTCTGCCTCTCCCTCGCCGTTTGCTGAAGGCGGCTGGCGACTGTGGATGAAATCCTCGAGCTCTTTCTCGTACTGGTAGGCATACCGGTCCGGTTCGTAACGCATGACCCTCCGCTGCTGGATGAAATCGATGAACGCCTCCTCGGTGTCGCGCGC
>VBKD01000210.1 GCA_005888075.1 Chloroflexota bacterium | reverse complement strand
TTGGCATCCCGGCGCAACCGTTCTCTCGCGCCACCATCCAGGGTGACGCCCGCGTCATCGATGACGACCTCCACCGGGGTTGGTACCGGCTGCTCCCCCTCTGGGAAGCCAAGGAACCGATCATCAAGACCTTCCTCAAGCCGATGCAGAAGCTCGGCCTGCCACTCTTCTGGGAGCGGGCCGTTATTGAAATCCTGCCGAAGCGGGTGTTGTGGTGGCCGGACGGGGACACCACGCGCGATCCGCAGGTCACAGACCTTCAGGAGGCTGCGGCGTGAATCTCGGCGACGCGCTGTCCCGCCTCCCGGGCTTCTCGCACGCGGTGCTGCTCGTCCCCGACGAGGGAGGTTACCCGTTGAGCGTTGCCACGTCTTTCAGGGTCGTTGATGGCACAGTCGAAGTCACTCCGGCGTCAACCGGCCCACGTGCGGTCCGTGATACCGTCGAGGCCCGATTGGTCGTCAGTCACATCCGGCCGTATCCCGGCGTTGGCTACGACCAGCGACGCTATATCGAGCTGAGCGGCACTATCTCCGTCGGCGGATCGGCCTGGCGCTTCAACCCCCAGGGCGCGCGCGGCTGGGATGAGCAGGACCTGTCCTTCCCCGAGCTCTGCCAGCGCGCGCTGCCGCAGGCGCGGCGCTACCTGGCCAACCTGAGCACTGAACGGGGTCGCCCGGTGACTCCGCAGATGAGCGCCGGGTGGCGCTTCTTCCTTGCAACCAGGCTTCCTTTTTTGACCGCGACCATCGTGCCCGTCTTCCTTGGGCTGGCCGCGGCAGCCTATGATCGTCACTTCTCGCTTGGCCTTGCGGCGCTAACGCTGGCGGGCGCCATGGCAGTACACCTCGGCCTCAACGTGGCCAACGACATCTTCGACACGCTGAGCGGAGTGGATGCGGCGAATCTCACCCCCACCAAGTTCAGCGGCGGCTCCCGCGTGCTGCAGTACGGCCTGGTCAGCCTGCGCCAGATGATGGCGCTGGCGGCGGTCTTCTACGCGGTCGCGATCGTCATTGGCCTGGTGCTCGTGGGGATCAGCGGGCTCGGCCTACTCTGGCTCGGCGTTGCCGGTGTTCTGATCAGTTACTTCTACACCGCACCGCCGCTGCGCCTCGTGCACCGCGGGTTAGGCGAGCTATGCGTCGCCCTTGGTTTCGGGCCGATCATGGTCCTGGGCGCGTACTTTGTCCAGACTGGCCACTATGCGCTGCGGCCGCTCATCCTGTCGATTCCGGTCGCCATCCTGGTGATGCTGATCCTCTATGCGAACGAGGTGCCGGACCGATTCGCCGATGCGAAGACGGGGAAGCGCACGCTGGTCGTGCGCATGCAACCCGCCGCCGTGATCCGCGGATACGTGGGTGCTGTGGCGGTCGCCTACCTCGTGGTCATCGCGGGGGTCGTCTTCGGCGTCCTCCCCTGGCCGACCCTGATATCGCTGCTCACCATCCCGCTCGCCTACCAGACCTGGAAGGGCTTGAGCGCGCACTACGATAGCCCCTACCAGTTGATGTCGTACCTGGGGAAGAACGTCAATCTGCACCTCCTCACCGGGCTCCTACTCGTCTTCGGCGTCCTGCTCGGGATCCTCGTTCGCCGGTAGCTCTCGGTAGCCTTATTGCACCGTCACGCGTGACGTCCACGCAGTGGCGCGCCTGGCCAGCTCCGTGGGTGTGATCTCGCTCTTGACCAGCCAGTCGAGAATTCCGAGCGAGCGGGCTTTCCGGCGCTTATTCTCGTCGCCGCTGTTGGTCAGCATGGCGACAGGCAGATCGTGAGTCGGCCCGTTCGATCGGAGATACTCAAGCGTCGTCAGCCCGTCGATTCGCGGCAGCTCCACGTCCAGAAGCACGAGATCGAATCGCTTGCTGCGCGCCCGGTCGACCGCATGGCAACCATCGCCGGCGACCTCAACCTCGTGGCCGGCGATTGACAGCCCGAGGCTGAACATCTGCGC
>VBKD01000225.1 GCA_005888075.1 Chloroflexota bacterium | reverse complement strand
GTGCCGCCGCAAGGTGGCCGGAAGCATCCGCACCAGGACTTTATTCAGATCAACACGACCAACATCCTGTTCGTCTGCGGCGGGGCCTTCGATGGCCTGGAGAAGGTCGTCGAGCAACGCATCGGCCGCCGCGCCATCGGTTTCGGCGCACCGAACAACAAGCTCGAGAAGAGGGTCGTCTCCGAGACGCTCAAGCACCTGCAGCCGCAGGACCTTTTGAAGTACGGATTCATCCCGGAATTCATCGGACGCTTGCCGATCATCGTCACCCTGCACCACCTGGACCAGCAGGACATCGTGCGCATCCTCACCGAGCCGAAGAATGCGCTGGTCAAGCAGTACCAGAAGTTCTTCAACCTCGACAACGTGGAGCTGGTTTTCGAGAAGGGATCGCTCGACGCGATCGCCGAGCTCGCTTTGCTGCGAGGTACAGGCGCCCGCGCGCTCAAGTCGATCATCGAGGAGTCTCTTCTCAACTCGATGTTCGAGATCCCGTCTCGGCCGGAGATCAAGCGGTGCATCATCTCCGAGCGCTCCATCCGAGACGCGCTCGAGCCTGAGTTCGAGCTCACCGAGGACACTGAAGGGCCGGCCCGAGCCGTCGGAGAGTCCGCCTAAAAGCTCCTCGTATCGTTGCCCCCCGTGGATGACATCCGCGGAAAAACGGTTCTCCTCACGGGCGCCTCGACGGGCCTCGGTCCTCACATTGCCCGTCGCCTGGGCAAGGCCGGCGCGAAGTTCGTGCTCTCGGCGCGCAACGATGGAGAGCTGAAGAAGCTGGCGGACGAGCTCGGCGACGCCACCGTGATCCCGGCTGATCTGTCGCGCCGCGGGGAGCCCGAGCGCTTGGCCCAAGCGGCCGGCCATATCGACGTTCTCGTCTCCAACGCCGGCATCCCGGCCACCGGGCGCCTGGCCACTTTTGCGATCGAGGAGATCGACCGCGCGGTCGCCGTCAACCTGCGAGCAGGAATCGTGCTGGCCAGGGCCCTCGTGCCCGCGATGGTCGAGCGCAAATCCGGCCACCTGGTCTTCATGTCTTCGGTCATAGGCATGATTCCATCAGGCGGCGAGAGCGTCTACAGCGCAACCAAGTCTGGCCTGCGGGGCTTTGCGCTTGCGCTGCGTGAAGAGCTATGGGGGACTGGCGTTGGCGTGTCGGTGATCGTTCCGACCTTCGTCCGCGAAGCGGGAATGTGGGCTGTGACGGGTCTGAGGCCCCATCCGATCGCCGGCGAGGTGTCGCCGGCTCGGATCGTCGAAGCGGTGTGGCGGGCGATCATCAGGAATCGCGCCGAGATCGACGTCGTCCCCATCCAGCTCAGAGCGGCGCTCAAGCTCCAGGCGCTGACGCCGCGCTTGTTTGCGACCACGGCGCGATGGATGGGGGCCACAGGCGCCAACGAGGAGATGGACGAGCGCCAGCGCGACAAACGGTAGAATTTCAAAAACCAATGAGCCGCGCCGAGACCGTATCCGTATCCTCGCCGGCTCAGTCGCGCTAACAGCGACCTCGGCGCCGGCGCACCCAATCTCTTCAAATCAATGAAACACGTCCCTATGTCCACAGAGATGCCGAAAGCGTTCGATCCAAAGGCCATCGAGGCCGGCTGGTACGCGCGCTGGGAGGCGGACCGCCTTTTTGTCGCCGACCCATCGAGTGACAAGCCCAAGTTCTCTATGGCCTTCCCGCCGCCAAACATCACCGGCGAGCTGCACATGGGTCACGCGCTGCAGACCGCTGTCTATGACCTGATCGCCCGCTACAAACGGATGACAGGCAACGAGGTGCTCTTCCTGCCCGGTTACGACCACGCCGCGATCGCCACCCAGAACGTGATCGAAAAGCAGCTTGCGCGTGAGGGACTCACTAAGGAGCAGCTCGGCCGGGAACGGTTCGCCGAGCGGGTCGAGGCGTGGTACGAGCAGGTCGGCGCGACCATCATCAATCAGCTCCGCCTGCTCGGCGCCTCGATGGATTGGAGCCGGCTGCGCTTCACGATGGACTCGAGGTATGTCCGCTCGGTGATGACCGCGTTTGTCGCTTTCTACGAGCGAGGGTGGATCTA
>VBKD01000096.1 GCA_005888075.1 Chloroflexota bacterium | reverse complement strand
TCGATCCTTCGAATGCGACTGTGGTTCCACGCGGCACGACCTGGCCCGTAGTCAGCCCAGGGGCGTATCCGGCCGTGTGGCCGTAGTAGGTCGAGTATCCGTTGCCGTGGATGATCACAAGGAGGTTCCCGTAGCCCACGCTGCCCGGGTAGAGGTACGCCACTCCGGTGTCCGCCGCCACGATGGGTGTCCCGTAACCCGCGGCGATGTCGATGCCGGTGTGGATCTTGTGCGGCCATGGGCAGCTCGCGTCGTACACCTCGAGGTAGAAGGTCGAGCATCCGAAACCCTGGGTGATGCAGGCAAAGCCACACGCGGGTATCGGCCATGCGAACACGCCTGAACCGCCGCCGGCCTTGGCCGCGGCGGCGGCGTACTGCTGCGCCTCCTGGGCGACCTGCGCATCGGGCGGCCGCCTGGGTCGCCTTGTTCTTCTCGAGGTCTGCTTCGGTCGCCTGCTGCTGCTGTAGGAGCACCTCCACCTGGGTCTTTTGCACTCCAAGATCGGTGTTGGCCTGCGCCACGAGTGAATGCTGCTGCTCCAGGTCGACAAGCAACCTGCGGTCGGAGACCGCGATCTGCTGCGCTCCGACCATGCGGTTCATCAGCTGGTTGAAGTTGCTGGACGTCAGGACGAGCTCGACATAGTTGATCGAACCGTGGGCATCGGCATAGCGAAGCCGCTGATTCAAGAGCTGGTCCCGGACGCTGACGTGCGCTTGCATCCGGACGATCGAGGCCTCCCCGAAGCGAATCTTGCGGTTGAGATCGTCGATCGCCAATTGGGTCTGAGCGATTAGCGCCTTCTGAGCTTCGATTTGATGATTGAGGTTGGCGATCATGGCGTCGATGGCATTGATCTGCCCGATGACGTTGTTGATCTGCCCCTGGATGCTTTGCAGCTGGTTCTGGTTGTTGACCTGCTGGCCGATGCCGTTGTTGTACGCGACGCAAGCCTGATACACGCCGGGCGGGTCGCCGGGATAGCAGAAGATCGCGTATGCCGGGCGAACCGACTGCGGCAAAAAGAGCAGCGTGGCAAGCACGATGGAGGCCAGAAGGCGGGTCTTCATGTCAGATCCTCACGTAACGGCGGACGCCGATGTAGCTGCCGAGAGCACCGAGCAAGGCGCCGCCGACCAGCAGGTCGCGCGCCAGGCTGACGACGAAAGCCGGGTCATAGGACAACGGAATAAACGCAATGTCGGCGCGGAACCTATCCACCGCCGGCGGATATGCGACGACCAGCAGCGCCAGCGCGATGGACGCGGCGATGAGGCCCGTCATGATGCCCTCGAGGACAAAGGGGCCGCGGACGAACCACTCCGTGGCGCCGACAAGCTTCATCACCTCGATCTCCTTACGCCGGTGATAGACGGCGGTGCGAATTGTGTTCATGACGATCACGATCGAGACGACCACCAGCACTGCCATCAGCCCGACGCCCGCGATGCCAAGCCAGGCCGACAGCTGAAGCATCCGGTTCACGAAGTCGCCTTGATAGTTGGTCGGATCGGTCGGATCGACGCCCGGCCAGCGTCGCGCCAGCGTGTCGATCTCGGCCACATCGCTCAGCTTGGCGACGCGCACCTCGAGCTTCGCGTCGAGCGGATTGCCGTCGATCTGCTGCGCGAACACGATGTTGTTCGGGTCGGCCTTGAATTGCGCCAGCGCCTCATCCTTGGTGACGAACTTCACGCTGACGACACGCGGGTCCGACTTGAGCTGCTGCTGCATGTCGTAGACGCTTTGCAGCGGCGTGTCGTCCGCCACGTTGATCGAGATCGAGCTGACCTTGACCCGAAAACCATCGAGGACCTGCGACAGCGCATGCCCGACGAGCAGGTTGACGCCGGCCAGGATGAGGATGAGCGTGATCGAAACCACCGCGGCCAGGCTGACCGCGAGGTTCCGCCAGAAGCTCTGCCAGGCGCTATTGAGCGCGAACTTGAGGTTTCTCAACATCGTCGTGGTAACGGCCTGAGCGGTCGTCGCGCGCCACCTGGCCCGCGTCGATCGCAACAACGCGGCGGCGGAGCAGATCGACGATCTCGCGGTTGTGCGTCGCCATCACAACGGTGGCGCCGCGGGCGTTGATACGCAGGAACAGCTGCATGATCTCCCAAGCGGTCGCGGGGTCCAGGTTTCCGGTGGGCTCGTCGGCGATGATGAATCGAGGAGCGTGCACCAGAGCGCGCGCAATCGCGACACGTTGCTGCTCCCCGCCGGACAGGTTGGACGGGTAAGTGTTCTCCTTCCCCGACAGGCTCACTGTCTCGAGCGCGTCGGCGACGCGGGATCGCACCAGGCGGTCGGGTTCGCCGAGCACTCGCAGAGCAAACGCGACGTTTTCGTAAATGGTGAGATTCGGCAGGAGCTTGAAGTCCTGGAAGACCAGGCCGACCTTGCGCCGGTAATAAGGCAGCTGCCGGCGCTTCATGCGGCTGAGCTCCATCCCGTCGACGAAGATCTTTCCCTTGGTCGGCTTCTCCTCGCGGATCAGAAGCCGGACCAGAGTCGACTTACCTGCGCCAGATGGACCGACCAGGAATACGAAGTCGCCTTCGGGCACGACGAGGTTGACGTCTCGGAGGGCTTCCGTCCCGGTTGGGTACGTCTTGAAGACGTGCTGGAAGCTGATTACAGGTCGTGTGTCGAAATCTGGTGTTAAAAGCATTGGCTGGATTTCTTGCAGTGGCGTTGCACGCCGGCGGGCGCGAGAGGCTAAGTCGCGGGCAGTATAGCGCATGCCCCACGGCTGTCCAACCCCTTCCCTGAGTGCCAACCGGAGTATGAAAACGGACGAATTTGCCCGTACTTGCGAGGTGGCCGCCGCCTCTAAGCCGCTTCTCCGTTCTTGTCGAGGCGCCAGCGCAGCCAGCCCTCGATGAAGGGGTCGATCTCGCCGTCCAGGACCGCCTGGGCGTTGCCCACCTCGACCCCCGTGCGGACATCCTTGACCAGCGTGTAGGGCTGCAGGACGTAGTTCCGGATCTGGGAGCCGAACTCAGCCGGCAGGATCTGGCCGCGGATCGTGTCCAGGTGGGCCGCCGCCTCCTGCTGCTGGCGCTGGAAGAGCCTCGACTTCAGGACCTTCATCGCCGTCTCCCGGTTCTTCATCTGCGACCGCTCGTTCTGGCACGTCACGACGATGCCGGTGGGCAGGTGGGTGATCCGGATGGCCGAGTCCGTCTTGTTCACGTGCTGGCCGCCGGCGCCCGTGGAACGGTAGGTGTCGATGCGCAGGTCCTGCGGGTTGAGCACGACGGCGTCCTCGTCGGCGCGCTCGAGCTCCGGCATCACCTCGACCAGAGCGAACGACGTGTGACGCCGGTGGTTCTGGTCGAAGGGTGAGATTCGCACCAACCGGTGCACCCCGTGCTCAGAGCGCAGGAGACCATAGGCACGCGGGCCCCGAATGATGAGGGTCGCGCTCTTCAACCCGGCTTCCTCGCCGGGTGAGGTGTCCACGATCTCGACCTCAAAACGACGGCGCTCCGCCCATTTCATGTACATGCGCATGAGCATCTCGACCCAGTCCTGGGCTTCGATGCCTCCCTGCCCCACCGACAGCGTGATCACGGCGCTGTGGCTGGCGTAGGGATCGGTGAACAGCAGGTCGAGCTCGCGCTGACGCAGCTCGCGCGCGATGGCCTCCTTCTCCTCGGCAACCTGCTTGGCAAGGTCTGGGTCCCCCGACGCGAGCTGGTCCAGCTCGATCAGGTCACGCGCTCGCCTTTCCAGCCGCTCCCAGGTTGCGACGAGCTCGCGGTTTTCCGCCGCCTCGCGCGCCATCTGGCCGGCGCGGTTCGAATCATCCCAAACGCCCGGCTTCTGGAGCTCGGCGTCTAGCTCGTCGGCGCGCTTGGCTTTTGCAGGTAGGTCAAAGGTGCTCCTTGAGCTGCAGGATCCGGTTCAGTAGCTCTTTAGGGGTTAATTCAGCGTCCATGGCACCTCTTGTATTTCTTGCCTGACCCGCACCAGCACGGATCGTTGCGCCCGATCTTAGCCTGTGCCCCGGCCGGTACGGCCGCCCCGGAGCCCGCTCCAGAGGCAGCGACGTTGCGCTGCGCCTGAGCCGGGCGGCCCGAGCCGTTGGCGCCATCAGGCTGCCCTGGGCCGCTCTCGGTGACCCGTCGCACAAGCGGAGCTGGCGGCGCTGGCGCCACGTTGCGCTGCACCTGAACGCTGAAGATGCCGGCCACGATCGAGGCCTGGATGCGGTCGCGCAGCTCGCTGAACATCTCGAACGCTTCGTTCTTGTATTCGACGAGTGGGTCACGCTGGCCGTAAGCGCGAAGCCCGATACCTTCGCGGAAATGCTCCATCTGCGTCAGGTACTCCATCCACTGGTAGTCGATGGTGCGCAGCATCACGTCGCGCTCCACCAGCGGCATGAGGTCGGCGCCGATCTCTTCGATCTTCTTGTCGTAAGTATCAGATGCGGACGCGAGGAGATACTCGATGAGACCGTCGGTGCCCTTCTGCACCGCTTCGTCCGGAATCTGCGATCCGGCTGCGATCGGCAGGTAGGCGGACAGGTATTTGACCAGGCCCTCTGTATCCCAGTTCTCCGGGTGCCGGCTCTCGCAGTGCTGCTCGACACCCTTGACCAGGATCTCACGTACGTAGCCGAGGATGTTGCCCCGGGCGTCAGCGCCCTCGAGCACCTTGCGCCTCTCCTCGTACACGATCTGGCGCTGCTTGTTCATCACGTCGTCGTACTCGACGACGTGCTTGCGGGCATCGAAGTGCATACCCTCGACTTTCTTCTGGGCGCTGGCGATGGAACGGGCAACCCATGGGTGCTCGATGGGTTCGACATCGAGGCTGTCCATCAGGCGCCCGATGCGATCGGCTGCCGGACCGAAGATCTTCATCAGGTCGTCCTCGAGCGAGATGAAGAAACGGCTCGAGCCCGGGTCGCCCTGGCGTCCCGCGCGCCCTCGGAGCTGGTTGTCGATGCGCCGGCTCTCATGACGCTCGGTGCCGATGATGTGCAGCCCCCCAAGGTCGGTCACGCCTGGACCGAGCACGATGTCGGTGCCACGGCCGGCCATGTTGGTGGCGATGGTGACGCCCTTGGATTGACCCGCCTCAGCGATGATCCCCGCCTCGCGCTCGTGCTGCTTGGCGTTGAGCACGTTGTGCTTCACACCGTGGCGCTCGAGCATCTTGGAAAGACGCTCCGACTTCTCGACCGAGACGGTGCCCACGAGCACCGGCCGGCCCTGCGTGTTCATCTCGACGATCTCGTCGATGACAGCCTCGAACTTCGAGCGCTCGGTCTTGTAGATCACGTCGGGATGATCCTTGCGGACCATGTTCTTGTTAGTAGGGATCACGGCGACGTCGAGCCCATAGATCTTGTGGAACTCTTCCGCCTCGGTCAGTGCGGTGCCCGTCATGCCGGCGAGCTTGTCGTACTGACGGAAGTAGTTCTGGACCGTGATCGTGGCGATGGTCTTCTGCTCCTGCTGGACCTTGACTCCCTCTTTCGCCTCGACGGCCTGGTGAAGGCCGTCCGACCAGCGCCGGCCCGGCATGGTGCGGCCCGTGAACTCGTCGACGATGATGACCTCGCCGTCTTTGACGAGGTAGTCGCGGTCGCGTAAGAACAGCGCCTTGGCTTTCAACGCCTGGTTGATCTGATGCGCCTCGATCACGTTCTCGAGGTCGTAGATGTTTTTGATCCCGGTCCAGCGTTCCATCTTCCCGATGCCGGTCTCGGTCAGCGACGCGGACTTGTGCTTGAGGTCGACCTCGTAGTCGTCGCCTTCGGTCAGCCTCGCGGCCCATCGTGCGTACTCGTAGTACTTCTCGGTCGACTCATCTGACTGGCCGGAAATGATGTGAGGCGTGCGCGCCTCGTCGATCAGGATCGAGTCGACCTCGTCCACGATCGCGTAGCTCAGCTCGCGCTGGCTGGACTGTGAAAGGTCACGAGCCATGTTGTCGCGCAGGTAATCGAAAGCGAGCTCGGAGTTGGTCGCGTACGTGATGTCGGCCTCATAAGCCTCGCGCTTGGTCGCGGGACGAAGATGCTGGAGGCGCGAGTCGGGGTGGGTTTCGTCCAGATATTCGGGGTCGTACAGGTACGTGGCGTTGGTGCCGACGTTGACCCCCACGCTCATGCCGAGCAGGTGATAGATCGGGGCCATCCAGCCCGCGTCGCGCCGCGCCAGGTAGTCGTTGACCGTGACCAGGTGGACGCCCTTGCCCGGCAACGCGTTGAGGAACAGCGCGAGGCTGGCGACCAGCGTCTTGCCTTCGCCGGTCTTCATCTCGGCGATCTTGCCCTGGTGCAGCACGATGCCGCCTACCAGCTGCACGTCGAAATGGCGGAGGCCCACGGTGCGCCTGCCCGCCTCGCGGCACAGGGCAAAAGCGTCGATGAGCAGCTCGTCGAGGTCGTGGCCGTCACGCGCCTTCTCGCGCAGCTCGTCGGCCCGGGCGCGCAGGGCCGCGTCGTCGAGCTCCTTGAGCTCGGGTTCCAGGGCGGTGATCGCTTGCGCCACGACAAGGTGGCGCTTGATCTCGCGCTCGTTGGGGTCGAGCAGCTTGGTGAGGGTCAGCATTGGTCCTAGATCAGGTTACCCGGCACCGGGGGATCTGAATCCGGGGCTAGGTCACCACCGGCTCGATCACCGCGACCGACCCGTCCGCCCGCCTGGCCACGATCTGGATCTCGCCTGAGTCCTCGTCCAGGAAGACCACGAACACCTGGCTGTCCGCCTCGAGCTCATCGACCGCCTGGGCCAGGCTCATGGGCCGCAGCTTGAGCCGGATCCGCTCGGGTTCGGGCGAGCGCGCCGGGGCTTCGTCCTCGATCGGAATCCGCACAGGTGACTCGGCCTGCTTGCGATGGGTGATCTTCTCCTTGTGCTTGACCACCTGGCGGTCGATCTTGTCCAGCGCAAGGTCGAGGGCCGATTGCGGATCCGCGCCTCGCTCGGTGGCGGACAGCACTGGCGACCGCCGTCCGTCGAGGTGGACGTTGATCTTGACGACGCTTGTCGACAGGCCGCTGCGCTTGCGCTCTTCGGAGAACTCGACTTCGGCATCCGCCACCTTTCCGAAGTGGCGAGCGAGGCGGGTCAGCTTGCGCTCCGCGGTCTCACGCACCTCCTGCCCCAGACCGTCGGTACGGTCGTGCAGGACGACCTTCACAAGCTGAGTATAAGACCCGTCGGCCGGCTGTCCAGAGTGCCTATTGCCCGGATGGCTTGTAGCCGGGCGGCGGCGGGAAAAGGGCTGTGATCTGAAGATGTCCTGCATCGTGATCACGTCCTGCTCCATACCGACGATCTCGGTGATGGCGGTGACCTTGCGCGAGCCGTCGCGTAGGCGGTTCAGCTGGCAGATCAGGTTGATGGCCCCCGCCACCTGCTGGCGGATGGCCCGCACGGGAAGGTCGATGCCCGCCATGAGGACCAGCGTCTCCATACGGGAGAGGGCGTCTCGCGGGCTGTTGGCGTGAAGCGTGGTCATGGACCCGTCGTGACCGGTGTTCATGGCCTGGAGCATGTCGAGAGCTTCTCCGCCGCGGCACTCACCGACGACGATGCGCTCCGGGCGCATACGAAGGGAGTTCATGACGAGGCGCTGGATGGTGATCTCCCCCTCGCCGTTGATGTCCTTCGGCCGCGACTCGAGACGGCAGACATGCTCCTGGTGAAGCTGGAGCTCCGCCGCGTCCTCGATGGTGACGATTCGGTCCTCGACCGGGATGAAGCTGGAGAGCACGTTGAGGAAGGTGGTCTTTCCGGTGCCGGTGCCTCCTGACACGACGCAGTTGGCCTTGGCGAGCACAGCTGCCTTCAGGAAGCCGAAGCCGGCCTCGTTGCAGCTGCCGAAGCGGATGAGGTCCTCGACCTGGAACGGGTCGCGAGAGAACTTTCGGATGGTCAGCAGCGGTCCATTCAAAGCCAGCGGACGGATGACGGCGTTGACACGGGATCCGTCGGCGAGACGTGCGTCACAAAGCGGTTGGCGCTCGTCGATGCGGCGGCCGACCGTGCGCACGATGAACTGGATGACGTTGAGGAGCTGGTCCTCGTCGACGAACTTGATGTTCGTCAACAGCACCTTGCCGGACATTTCGACGTAGACATGGTCGCTGCCGTTGACCATGACCTCGGTTACGCGGTCGTCGCGAATCAAGGGCTCGATGGGACCCAGCTGCTGGTAGTACTCGTCGATGTTGATGCCGGGGATCCGGACTGCCATTCGTTAGCCTCCGCTGCCGATCTTGGGAATCGAGCGCCACTATACGGTAACCCTCGCTACGGAGAGCCCAATTACGGACCCGGAGCAAGCCTCGCGCAAGGCGCTTGCGCAGGCGTCGAGCGTCGCGCCCGTGGTCGCGACGTCATCGACCAGCAGGATCGACTGCCCCCGCAGGTCTTCCCCACGCCACACGAAGGCGCCCTGCACGTTCTGGAGTCGCCAGCGCCGGTCATGCCCGACCTGGGGCGGCGTGGCGCGTGTGCGGACGAGCTCGCCTGGCGGCGCACGAAGCGCCAGCCGCCGTCGCAGCTCGCGGGCGAGCAGCTCCGCCTGGTTGAAGCCGCGCTGGCTCAGACGGCTGGGATGCAGGGGCACGGCCAGCACCAGGCCGGCCGACAGACCCTCGACCACCAGGCGCTCGGCGAGCAAAAGCGCGAGGGGCTCGGCGAGGCGGCGCCATCCCTGGTACTTGAAGCGATGGACGGCGAGCTCGATCGGTCCCTCGTAGGCCACTGCGGACCTCAGGCGCGTGAGCGCCCTCAAGCGGTTGCGGCATCCACAGTCTCTGCGGGCCGACGGGAGCTCGACACCACAGCGCCGGCACAATGGCTCCTCGAGCCGGCGGATTCGAGCGCGGCACCGCTGGCACAGCCAGGCCCCGACCGTGCGACAGCCACCGCACCGCGGCGGCAGTAGAAATTCGAGCAGCGGATTGCGCATGGCCCGAGCCTATGCCCGCGGTCAATAGGTTCTTAACACGGGTGCTACTGGATGATGATCTGGTCGCCACGCTGCAGGTCGATGCCGGAGGTCGAACCGGGCGGCAGCTCGAGCACGCTGTGCGCCCCCCACTCCAGCCACACCACGCCGAACCAGGCCGGCAGCTTGCGATACACCTTCTTGATCCGTTCCTGGTTATCGAGAAACACCGCGTCAATGGCAAATCTCATGAAGATCATGTGAATGCCGTTGCATGGGTTGATCCACATGCCCAGACCTTCGTGGACCGCGCGACGTCCCGTCATGTTGATCGATTAGGTTAGTGGCACGGTATGGACTTCGATAGCGCTGGTGTTCGGCTGCACTATGAAGTCCAGGGTCCGGAAGGCGGCAAGCCGCTCGTCGCGGTGCACGGGTTTGCTTCGGATTACCGCTTGAACTGGGTCGGCACCAGGTGGCAGGAAACCCTCACGACCTCCGGCTTTCAAGTCATCGGCGTGGATTGCCGTGGCCACGGCCACAGCGACAAGCCCCATGACGAAGACGCATATGCGGTTGACGTCATGGCCGGCGATGTGATCCGCCTGCTCGACCATCTGGATGTTGCGTCGGCCGGCTATCTCGGTTACTCGATGGGTGCTCGGATCGGGCTCGAGGTCGTGATGAGCCACCCGCAGCGGGTGGGCCGCGCGGTGCTGGGCGGGCTGGGGTCGGCGGGCGCGCTCGACAGCGCGCGCGAGATCGCACGTGCGTTGCTGACCGGCGATCCCGGCGACGATCCGATGGCGCAGACCTTCTATCGCTTCGCGTCAGCCCGGCCAACCAACGACATGCGGGCTTTGGCCGCCTGCATCGTTGGCTTGACGCCCGACGCCAGTCCTTCCCGGTTGGCGAAAATTCGGACGCCCATCCTGATCGTGGTCGGGGAGCGCGACGACATCGCCCGCGGCGCTCCGGAGCTGGTCGAGCTGATCCCAACGGCAAGGCTGGTCACCATCGCGGGCCGGGACCACATGAGCGCCGTGCCGGCGCGGGAATTCAAAGAAGCAGCGCTGGACTTCCTAACCGCGGAATAGGCAGCCCTCTCCGAGGGCCCTCCCTCCTCCACCGGAGCCCCTCCCCCAGCTCCTAAACACACCAACTGCGGCCGAGTTTGCGAGGAGATGCCTGGGAGCGCAACCCTGCCTGTAAAGGCACGTGGGTTGGTCGAACGTGCAAGCCAGGTCTGCCGGTCAGGGATTCCGCACTTCTGGCGTCAGACGTTCGCATCGGGCGCCCGAGACACGCACGTCTGGCGCCAAAGAGGCCTTATCGCTCCGCCTCCAGCACGCCCAGCTCCACATCCTTGACGCCCTCCAGCCCGTGCTCCCGGATCGCCATCTCACACTCGTCCTCGGTGACGCCCTCGCGCGCCAGGGTCGCCGACTCGAACTTGCCTCCCCTGATGATCACCGCCGGGCCGGGGCTGAACAGCCGGTGCAACCTGGGGAACCGGTCGAGCCGGCCCACGACGAAGTTGGCTCCGACGAGTGCCACGATGAGGATCAACCCGCCGGTGAGCGAGTTGTCGGGACCGGTGATCGCCGGCTGCAGCGCGTTCGCCACGAGCAAGATGAAAACGAGGTCGTAAAGCGTGAACTGACCGACCTCGCGCTTGCCGAATATGCGCAGCGCGACGATGAGCCCGACATAGATGACGACACCCCGAACGATGAGCTCCAGCCAGCTGACAGACGGCGTCAGGGCAGCCGGCAGGGCGAAAAGCGTTCTGGGGTCTACCTCGGCTTCATCAGGATGAGCGCCGCCGGACCGAGCAGCACGATCCACAACGTCGGGAAGATGCAGCCCACCATCGGCAGCATCATCTTCAGCGTCGCCTGCGCTGCCTTCTCCTGTGCGCGCTGGCGGCGCTTGCGCCGCATCTCATCCGCCTGGATGCGCAGGATCTTGCCGATGCCGGTGCCGAACTGCTCCGACTGGATCACCGCCTGGATGAAGTTGTGCAGGTCCTCCACGCCGCTGCTGCGGCCCATCTCGTCCATTGCCTCGAGGCGCGGCCGTCCGAGGCTCACCTCGCGCAGCACCTTGGCGAACTCCTCAGACAGCGCGTTCTTGAACTTCTCGGTCACGCGCGTGAGCGACGCATCGAAACCCAGCCCGGCGTCGACGCAAATGACGAGCAGGTCGAGCGCGTCCGGCAGACCTTTTTGGATCTCGGTCCGCCTGGCCTCGACCTTCTGGTTGAGCCAGATCACCGGCAAGAAGAACCCGAGGATCGCGCCACCCGCGATTGCGATGGCCAGATAGAGCGGGTTGGCCAGCAGCAAGCCGAGGAGCAATCCCACCGCGGCCACGACGGCGGCTCCGATCAGACGCACCGCGGCAAAATCTTCCGGCGTAAGGTTTCCCGGACGGCCCGCGAGATCGAGCTTGTTCAATAGGTTTTGGCGCGCCTTTTGAGGCGTCGTGCGCGACAGTCTGGACCCCAGTCTTTCGATGGCCGGGCGCAGGAACCGCTCGCTGAACGGCCTCTGCAGCTCCATCTCTTCGATGGTCAGCGGCTTTTCTCCGCCGTAGACGGACAGGCGCTGCTGCACCATCTGGGCGGTGTTCACCGTTGGGGTGCGCGCGAGCCCGATGAAGATCAACAGCACGCCGGCGCCGACGATGAGCGCGAGAAGCATGGTCGTGCTCATGTCAGACCTCGATCGCCACGATGCGGCGAATGATGAGGTTGCCGATGAAGATCATGAACAGGCCGATCCCGATGAGCACCCATCCGATGAAGTTCTCGAACATCGGCTTGAAATAGCCAGGGGTGACGAAGTACATGAACACGGAAAGGATGATCGGCAGGAACGTGATGATCGAGCCTGACGCGCGCGCCTGCGCCGTAAGCGTCGCGATCTCGCCTTTGAGGCGCACTCGTTCACGAATCGTGTAGGCGATGTTGTCCAGGATCTCGGCCAGGTTTCCACCGACCGTGCGGTGGATCGAGTACGCGGTGGTGACCAGATCGAAGTCCGCGCTCGCGATGCGCTTGGTGATGTTGTTGAGCGCGTCGTCGGGCGAACCACCGAGGTTCATCTCGCGCACCGCGCGTCCGAACTCGTCGCCGATGGGCGCCACCGCGTTCTTCGCCACGGTGTCGATGGCCTGGGCAAACGAATAGCCCGCCTTCAGTGCGTTCGACAGAAGCGTCAGCGTGTCGCCCAGCTGGTTGTTGAATGCCTTGAGGCGCTTGTTGATGCGGTACTTGACGTAAAAGCCTGGCGCCATATATCCGGCGATGCCGAAGACGATCATCTGGATGAGGCCGCCGAGGGGCAGCCCGAAGCGGAGCAGGGAGATCAAGACGAAGAACACGGTGCTGCCCATCTGGATCAAGAAGAACTCAGAGGTGCGCAGCTTCAGGTCTGCGCGCTGCAACTGCTCCGCGACCGAAGGCTTGCCCTTCTTGAGATTGCCACGGCCCACGCGATCGGCCGCGGGCTGGAAGAGGCGGTTGAGGGTGTCGCGGAATCCCGTTGCCTGGGGCAGCTGCTGAGCACCCGCCGTCGTCACTCCATACGCGGCGAGTCTCGCTTGAAAGTCCTCAGAGCCACCGGCCGACCGGCGCAGCTGGCCGATGCCGATGAAGAGCAATAGAACTCCTCCAAAGGCGATCAGGCCGAACACGACGGGAATGCTTACCATCTCAATCTCCTAAGAATCAGTACAGCTTATCCGGCGCTGGCTGCTGCGCCGGCTTGAAGAGCTGTTCGGGAACGTCTTCTCCTTCAGACCGCAGATGCTCCATGCGCATCGGCAAGAGGCCCGTCGCCGTGTGAAAGCCGACCGCTTTGCCCTCGGCACTGACGCCGACTTGCTTGAACGTGAACAGCTCCTGGTACTGAACCTCACCGTCTTTGATGCCGACGATCTCGGCGACGCTGACGATGCGGCGCACGCCGCCGCGGAGGCGCGACTGCTGGACGATGAGGTGGATCGCCGATCCAATGGTCTCTCGAATGGCTCTTGACGGCAGGTCTTGACCCGCCTGCAGCACCAGAGTCTCCAGACGAACCAGGCACTCCTTGGGGTTGTTCGCGTGGATGGTCGACATCGACCCATCGTGTCCGGTGTTCATTGCCTGCAGCATGTCCAGCGCCTCACCGCCACGACACTCTCCCACGATGATTCGGTCGGGACGCATACGCAAACAGCTCTTGACCAATTCGCGGATCGGAATGGCGCCCTTGCCTTCCACGTTGGGTGGACGCGACTCGAGCTGGATCCAGTGCGGCTGCTGCAGCTGAAGCTCGGCCGCGTCCTCGCACGTGATGAGGCGTTCGGTCTCCGGGATGAACGTGGACAGGATGTTCAGCAAGGTGGTCTTGCCTGAGCCTGTGCCCCCGGACACCAGCACGTTCATTCGCGCGCGCACGCATGATCGTAGGAACGTCATGATCTCCGGGCTCGATGTCCGGAACCGGTTGACGATGTCCGCCGGCCCCCATTTGTCTTTGGAGAACTTGCGGATCGTCAGGCAAGGACCCTTGAGCGCGATCGGCGGAATGACGACGTTGACACGCGAGCCGTCTTTCAACCGCGCGTCACAGATCGGCGTCGACTCGTCGACACGCCTTCCGACCAGGCTGACGATCCGGTCGATGACCTGGCGCATCTGCCGCTCGCTTTCGAAAGTCACGGCCGATAGGGTCGGCTCACCACTTTTCTCGACGTAGATCTGCTTGGGGTGATTGGCCATGATTTCCGTGATGCTCGGGTCGGCGAGCAGGGCTTCGAGCGGACCCAGACCAAGAACGTCATCGAGGACCGAGTCGACAAGCCTTTCCTTGTCGGTCTTGGTCATCGTCATCGCCGTGGCACGGAAGTACTCGTCGGCGAGCTCGAAGATCTTTTCGCGCACGCCCATCTTGTTGCTGCTATCGATCTGATCGGCGAACTTTTCGATCAGCTTGGCGTGAATCTGGACCTTGGCGGCCGTGAAGGCGGGAGTAAGCTCCCCGCCGCTGGCGCCGGCACGTTGCGACAGGGTCGGCGCCGCGGGTGCCGTCGCCGCCGTCGCGGCCGACGGCTTGGCGGCCGGGATCGCGGTGGCGGCTGCGTATGGCGAAGCGGTCCCGGGGAGCGTCGCCGTGGGGGCGCCGTCAGTGCCCGGGACCGGAGGAACGGTCTGGCTTTGTTTAACCCTGTCTAGTAGACCCATTGAAACGTCACAGAGAGCTGAAGTGAAACCTCTTGTCCACAGTCGTCTGGCTCACGCCGCCCGCAGCTTGAACAGTCGCGCATGTCGGGTCCTTGTCGGTCGGCGCCGGCACATAGTCGCGATACGACAGCAGCGTGTAGCGAACGCTCGTGTTGGCCAGGAGCCAGATCAGAAACTCGGCGTCACACTGGGTCAGCTCGACGGTGAGACTCGAGGTCACGCCGCTCGTCGGGGCCCCGTTGGCCTGACCGGTCTGCGCCTGTCCGCTGGCCGGCTGCACGTTGGCGACGGCCGGACCCAACCTGATCACGCGCAGGTTGTAGAACACCGTCTTGGTGATCTTCTTGGTCGGACCTGACTGTTGCCCCCCCGCGTTGAAGAGGCTGAGGTCGACTGACGAGACGACCGTGATGTAGTCGCCGACCGAGATGTTGCCCGCGACTCCGGTTTGTTCGCTGGTCGGAATCGTCATCGCCACGTAACCGGTGGCGAGGGGCAGATAGGCCGGCGCTGCTCCCGCGGGAATCAGGCCGATATCTTTCGCGAGCATGTCGGACGTGATCACGGTTCCTTTCGTGATGCTGATCTCAGAGATCAGGTTGATGACGTCGTTCTTGCTGGCGTACGTGCTGCCGAATGTTCCCGACACCTTCGCGGTGTCCAGGTCCGCTTCGGTGATCTGGTGACGCAGCGGGATCGCCTGCTTGGCGGTCACCACCGTAGTTGTCGGGCCGCCGCCGATGGAGCCTCCACCACCAAGGGTGTTGCCGAGCAAGAAGACTCCGCCGAAAGCGAGAACCGCCATTAACAAGCCGACGATGATGAAGAGACGGCCACCACCTGGGCGGCCTCGGGCTGGAGCTGTTGCGACGGCCAAAGCTAAGTCACCTCCGAATTGAGCATGTCTGAGAGTGGCGACATTGTAACCACGGGGACCCCAATACAGCCCCCCACTTCTATCAAATGAAGAGAGCCCCTTGCGGGGCTCTCTTTTGAAGGTGCTACTACGTTGGTTCTCTTACGCCCCGAGGGCGGCTACGACGTTGGAGAACACGTTCTTGATCTGGTTGCCCATCGTAAGAAGGATCACGATAACGACGATCGAAACGAGAACGAGGATCAGGGCGTACTCAACCATGCCCTGGCCTTCCTGACGAGTCGTAAGGCTCCGAAGCTTCATGTAAAGGCTCAACATTTCTGCGATTTCACCTCCTTTTTTCTGAACTACAGGGTTCTTACCTGCTTGACGGCGCCTGGTCCCGATTCTTGCGTTGCTTTCGGGCCGATTGCGGCGTTGCATGCTACTCATCGGTCCCAGGCAGGTCAATTCATTAGGCAAAAACGCTGCAGCCCTTCACTGCGGTCCCTTCGCCGGGCCGGCGAACCTTCCGCCGGAGCGAATGGACCCAGGGATCCGGCCTGCATAATTCGCCGGGAATGGCGGCTTCCGGCGTCGCAGAGCAAGTGACACGACGCTCAGGGGCGTACTGGCGGGAGCTGCTTTTCAGCCGGTTGATCCCCTCCCTCTTCTTCAGCCTCTTCCTCGCCCGGCAGCTCGTGCTGCTCGGGGCGGGCCTCGAGGGGCTGCGCAAGCCGTCGGATCTCTGGTTCGTGATCCAGCAGGCGCTGGCCCTCGCCTACTTCACCCTCCTGGTGGTGCTGTACGCCACGCGCATCCCCAAGAGCGGGTCGGACCGGCGCGCGGCAGTCGTGTTCATCGCCTTCAGCGGCACGTTCTCGGCCATCGCCGCGAGCTTCCTGCCCGGCGGCACCCACCGCGAGGCCCTGATCCTGCCGGCGGACATCCTGGCCACCGCCGGCCTGGCCTACTCCGTGTGGGGCCTGGCGTACCTACGCCGCTCGTTTTCGATCATTCCGGAGGCCCGGCGCCTGGTCACCGGGGGACCCTACGGCTTGAGCCGGCACCCGGTTTACCTCGGGGAGGTCGTCACCGCCATCGGCGTCAACCTGGCGACGGCCGGACCGCTCGGCGCTCTCGCGATCGTCTACTTCCTGGTCTGCGAGCTGCTACGCATGCGATGGGAAGAGCGCGTCCTCGTGCAAGCCTTCCCCGACGACTATCCGCAGTACGCGAAGCGCGTGCCTCGATATATCCCCAACCCGTTCCGGACGCGCTCTTAGAGCTTGCGGCTGACCGAGCGATTGACGGCGCGCACGCTGCTCCTGGGCGGCGTGATGGTCGTCATGCTGTCGCTGTTCGTCGGTGTCGAGCAGGATCCCGACTTCTGGTGGCACCTGCGCATCGGTCGATGGATGGTCGAGAACGGGGGGCTGCCGTCGCACGACATCTTCACCTTCACCGTCCCCGGCCACGTGTGGACCGACCACGAATACCTGACCGAGATCCTGATGTGGCTCATCTACAGCGCTGCAGGGCTGGCCGTGTTGTGCATCGTGTTCGGGCTGATCACGTGGGCGGGGTTCTACCTCATCTATCGCCAGGTCCGCCATCAGCCATTTGTCGTCGTGGGCGTCGGCCTCGCCATCGGGGCGATCGCCGGCGCACCCATCTGGGGACCGCGAGCCCAGATGATCACGTTCGCGCTCAGCTGCCTGGAGCTGTACTGGATACAGGGTTACCTCAGCGGTCGGAGCCGCTCGCTCCGGTTCTTTCCACTCGTGATGGTTCTGTGGGCCAACCTTCACGGCGGCTGGGTCATCGGCTTCGTCTGGCTCGGCGTCGCCCTTGTCGCCGAGCTTGCGGCGTACCTGTGGGATCGCTCGAATCCCGCGCACTGGATGCACCTGCGTTTTCTCGCGATCATCACGGGCGTATCCGTGGTCGCGGTCGCGGCGACTCCGCACCTGTTGAGCCTGTACCCGTATCCGTTTCAAACCCAGGGCAGCGTGGCGCAGCAGAGGCTAATCGTCGAATGGTTCTCGCCCGACTTTCACGATATCTACCTGCGGCCCTTCGAAGCGATGGTGTTCTTGCTGATCGCGGGGTTCGCGCTTCGGCGCCCGTCGCTCTACGAGTTCTTGCTGACGATGATTGCCCTGTTCCTCGCGCTTCAGTCCGTGCGCAACGTCGTTTTGTTCATCGCAGCCGCAACCCCGGTGATGATCAACACCTACGCAGAATTCTGGAAAGCCATCGCCCGCGATCGCAAATGGAATCTCACGATTCCGCCGCGCCCTCTTTTTGCGATCACCACCGCGATCGCGCTGGTCATCATCGCCGGCGCGACCCTGATTCACATCGCGAGCGTGATCACTCCAGACAAACAGCACGAGGTCGACCGGACGACCTATCCGGTCGCGGCCGCCGACTGGCTCGCGGCGCACCCTGAGGTTGGGACGCGGATGTACAACCAGTACGGCTGGGGCGGTTATCTCGCGTATCGCTTCTACCCGCAGCCCAATCGGAAGGTGTTCATCTTCGGCGAGGCCGCCTTGATGGGCGACTCGCTGCTCAACCAGTACGAAGACGTGCAGACCTTGCGCTCCGACTGGAAGCAGGTCCTGGACCAGTACAAGGTCGACTACGTCGTTTACAACAAAGGCGAGGCGCTCGCCAACGTGCTCGCCACGCAGTCCGACTGGGAGCTCGTCTACCAGGACAAGGTAGCGGTCATCTACGTCCGGAAAACCTAGAGGCGCGGCCGAAAACCTTCGGCGAGAGATTCGGCGATCCAGGTGGTCCAGATCCGGGTGAAGCGACGAGCAGCGGAGCGAGCGCATCGTGCATGCGTGAGCGAGCAGCGCAGGAGCTGAACCCGGAGATGGGCCGCATGGGCGCCGAAGATCCGCCGACGGCTTTTTCGGCCGCGCCTCTAGTACAGCTTCCAGATCTTGAAGGTGGCGGTGTCGTAGGCCGGCGGGCCGAGGACCGACGGTGGCGGCGTCTGTAGCTCGACTGTCCAGACCACGTAGCGAATCTGGTTGGTCCGGATGAATCCCTCGATGTCAGACCTACCCGTGAGCACCGCGTATGCGGTTTCCGTCTTGCTCTGGTAGTCGAATGTCTCGTCGTAGTGGCCGACATACACCGTGTCCGGGCTATAGGCCGGGACATACAGCCCAACGCCCGGCATGCACAGCACGCGGCCGGCGGGCTGGGCGCCGAGCCAGCTGAGGCCTGCGTACTCCGCGGTGGACACCGAGTATTGCGGCTGGCCGGCCACGGCCAGCGGCGCCAGGATCAGGAACGCGCTGCCGATGGTGGTCAACGCGACGTACGTGAAGGGAACCAGCGCGTGAGCACGAGCGCTTCGAAAGCGAGGCAGGATGACCTCATACATACCCCGTGCCCCGAGCACGACCAGCGGCAGATACAGGCCATCCAGGAATCTGCGCCTCAGGTCGCCGGCGGGGTTCGGCAGATAGAGGATGGCCGCGAGCAGGACCAGCCACGCCACGAGAAACAGGTCCTCGCGAGTGCGCCGCCGCAAAGCCGGGAGCAACCCGAACACGGCCAGCAGCAGCTGCGGCGCGATGGCGAAGAGCAGGCTGACCGTCTCCGGCGGGAGCGCGTTCTTGGAGTGAAAGGTCCAGCGCTCGACCTGGGGGTTCCCGACGAACGCCAGATACGAATAAAGGACGTAGGGCGCCGGGATGGCGAATGCCAGGGCCGCGGCCATCCATCCTTTCGGAGGAGCGGGCCGCAGCATCAGCGCGACGGCGGTGGCGCCTCCCATGAGGATGGGCATCTGGGGATGGATCGAGGCCTGACCGAGCCACGCCACCCCCGCCAGCACCCCGAGCCACAGGCTTCCCCGCTCGATCGCCTTCAACGTCAGCGCGACGCCCAGTGCGACCGGGTGCCCGAGGGCCTGGATCACGTAACCGAGGCCCAGTCCAAGGGCGCACAAGAAGAAGGCGAAACGCCGGGCGGAGCGATCCTGGATGAAGTGGCGGGTGAAGAGCCAGGCCGCTGCCATGAGGGCAAAGGCGGCGGCGACCCTGGCGAGGTGAAAGACGACGAGAAGAGGCAGGTTCGAGATCGCCGCGATGTGACCGAGCAGGATCCAGAACATGAACAGGTACGCCGCCGGGCTCGATTCGGTGGTGTAGCGGTTCTGCCAGGCCCACGACCCCTCCCATCCCTGCCGCATCTTGGCGAGGTAGGTGTTCGCGTCGTCCCCCAGAAAGAAGAAACCCATGAAGACGTGCCCGGGAGGCTGGACGGCGTAGGCAAAGACATAAGGAATGGCGGTCACGAGCGCGAGGACGAGCCCGGTAAGGATCGGAATTCGCCACGTCTCGACACCTCCCCACTTGCTGGGGAGGTCGGCGCGAAGCGCCGGGTGGGGACGCTCGACTGCCAGCGAGGGTTCGACCGTGACCACCTCTGATTTCATCTGGACAAGCTCAGCCTCAAAACGGTCCAGAGGGCACGCCGGATCTCACCGCGGGACACCTTCGAGGCGCCGGCGACCCTGTCCTCGAACCGGATCGGCACCTCCACGACCGGGTAACCCAGCCGCCTCGCGCGGTGGACCATCTCGATCTGGAAGGAATATCCCTGCGAGTACACCTGGTCGAGACCGATGCTCTGGATCAGCTCGCGCGTGTAGCATCGGTAACCCGACGTGCAGTCGCGTGTCGGGAGGCCGAGCAGCGATCGGCAGTATGCGTTCGCGGCCCAGGAGAGGAGGCGTCTGTGGGCGGGCCATCCGACGATCACGCCGCCTCGGATGTAGCGGGACCCGATCGCCAGGCCGCCTGAACCTCGCGCGGCATCAATGATCTGGTCCAGATCCTGGGGCAGATGTGAGCCGTCCGCATCCATCTCGACGAACAAAGCAGACCCGTCGGCAAGGCCGATCCGGAATGCGTCTTCGTATGCGCTGCCGAGCCCGAGCTTGCGCTCTCGATGCAGCACGCGAACCCCAGGGTCACCCGCCGCGATCTCGTCGGCAAGCTGGCCCGTGCCGTCGGGCGAAGCGTCGTCGACGACGAGTACGTCGTAACCGAGGTGCCGGACGCCGATGACGACCTTCTCGAGGTTCTGACGTTCGTTGTAGGTCGGCAGGACCACCAGCACCTCCGTTGGTGCGGTCTTGCGCTCGGTGAGGTCGCGGGTCGAGCTCACTTCTGGAACCGGATCCTGAGCACCTGCCAGAACATGTCCGCCGAGCTGCGGATCGCGCTGACCTTGGTGGGGGCTGAGTTGCGCCATATCACGGGCACCTCGGCGATCCGGACGCCTTGCCTTTTGGCGTGATAAAGGACTTCCGGGTCGTAAGCGAAACCATCCGTCCTGAGCGCCCCAAACGCGGCTCTGCCCACATCGGCGCGAAACAGCTTGAAGCCGCATTGCGTGTCCCACAGCCCGGGCAACAGGAACCGCGCAGCCCGCGCGATCCGATGGCTATCTGCGCTCCGTTGTCGAGCGCGGCCTGAAGCTTGTCCAGCTCTTCGATCGGAGTCGACAGGTCGGCATCGGTGACCAGGATCTCGGAGCCCTTCGCGGTCGCCACGCCAGTCGCCAGCGCACGGCCCTTGCCCTTGTTGGCAGGCAGCGCCTCCACGCGGACGGCGTTGTGCCGCTCCGCGGCCGCGTCCATGATCAGGCGGGTCCCGTCCGTGCTGCCGTCGTCGACGAGGATCAGCTCATACGACTCGGGCTTGCCGTCGAGGTATCGCTCGATCTGCTCGATTGTGTGCGGCAGCCTCTGCTCCTCGTTGTAGCAGGGGACGACGATGCTGAGCCGCGCCGCCGAGCGGTCGTTAGCCACGGCTCGCCATCCTACTGGTCTGAGGTCAATACCTTGATCGCGTAAACGGGAAGAACGGTCATCCGCCGGAAGCGCCATGGCTGCTGGCGCAGCCGGTAAAGCCATTCCAGGCCCGCCCGTCTCATCCATGCCGGCGCTCGAGGCACACGGCCGGTCAAATAGTCAAAAGCCCCACCGACCCCGATCGCGACCGAAACACCCAACCGGTTCTTCAACCGGTCGATCCACAGCTCTTGTCTGGGGTGACCGAACGCGACGAGCAAGATCTGGGTCCCGTGGTCGTGGATCCGCTTCAGCGCCTCTGCATCATCCGCCGGATCCGGCGAGCCCGAGTACGACTCCACCTCGAGGCCGGGGGAATCGATCCGGAGCTTCGCCGCCAGCTCGTCGGCGACACCAGGCGCGGCGCCGAGCAGGAAGAGCCGGAATCCACGACGGGCGCAAAGCGTCGCCAGCAGCGGAACCATATCGGTGCCGGCCACAGGCTCGTTGATCCGGCAACCCTTACGCCTGGCCGCCCAGACCACGCCGATGCCGTCCGGCAGGCAGAGGTCGGCCGTTTCGAGGACGCGGGCGAACTGGTCGTCCTCGTTCGCGCGCATGACGAACTCCGGATTGACGGTCGCGACCAGGTGAGCGCCGCCCTCATCCACGAACTGCTCCATGCGCTCGAGCGCGGCGTTCATGTCAAGGCAGTCGACCCGGACCCCGAGGACTCGCGTCTGATCCAGGCTAACTGTCCGCCTCTACGGATGGTGCGCAGCAGATCTTGAGCTGTGAGTCGGTGATCTTCTTGGATGGCATGCTGGTGCCGAGCGCGGCGGCGAAATCAGACAGTGACTCTCCCCCACCCACCCTGACGCGAGTCCATACGTAGCGGTCAGCCCGGCTGTGCGTATACGAGAACAGCTCAGTCACAGCCGTGTCGTAACCCGCCATGGCGAGCAGCGAGATCGCGGTCGGGCTGAACTTGCCGGACGGATAAGCGAAGTCGAGGACCGGATGGCCGACCAGCGCCTCGAGCCAGCGCTTTGACTCGACCACCTCGTACGTGATCGATCCAAGAGATGATTTCGCGAGGTCGGCGTGGTCGACGGTGTGCGAGGCGATCTGGATCCCGCCATGGTCCATCTCGAGGACCTGCGCGCGGTTGACGTATCGGGACTGTCCGACGAAGCTGCTGACGATGTACGCCACAGCCTTGAATCCGTGGGCCGTCAGGATGGGAAAGGCGGTCGTGTACAGGTCCAGGTATCCATCGTCGAGCGTGATGACGACCGGCTTGGAGGGCAGCGGATGTGCCGCGGCGAAGTAGGCGCGCACATCGTTGAAGTCAACGGGGTGGTACCCGTGAGCCTCCAGATAGTCCATCTGCGAGGTGAAGTCCTGGGGCGAAACCGACAGCCGGTAGCCCATGTAGTCGACCGCCAGGGACGGAGGCGTGCGCACGTAGTGGTACTCGAGGATCGGCATCGTGAGCGTCCGCGCCCCAAGCGGGACAACCTCGCGGGCCGATCGCCTGACGTAATACTCGCGGCCCGCCGTGTCGCGCTGCGAGATCAGGCTCCAGACCGGCGCCGCAGCCACGGGCGATCGGCCTGTGCTCGAGGCCGCCGAGTCATCGAGCTGGACGACATACGCCATGGCGGCGACCAGGACCAGTCCTACCCCAAGGGCCCTGATTCCGCTGAGCATCATCGATAGCTTAAGGTCGTGCACACGATGGCAGTCAGACCGAAACGGTCAACCATCGCGGTCGACATCAACCCCGCGACTCGCCCTGTATTGACAGGCACTGAGATCTACACGCGCGAGGTCTGCTCCCGCTTACCCAGGGCGGCGCCCGAGCTGCGCTGGCGCTTTTTCGCCTCCCGGGCGCGCGGCGGTCTGGGCGTGGATGTCATGGTCCTCCCGTTTCCCCGGCTCTGGACGCAGGTTCGCCTGCCCCTGGCGCTGGAGAGTGAGCGGCCGGACCTGCTTTTCGTGCCGGCTCACGCCCTCCCGTTCGCCTGGCCCGGCCTGGTGCTCACGGTGGTCCACGATCTCGCGTTCGAGAGGCATCCAGAGGTGTACTCGTTCGCGGAGCGGACCTATCTGCGTCTCAGCACACGATGGGCGGTCGCAAAGTGCCCGCTGCTCATCGCGGTATCGGAATCGACCAAGGGCGACCTCGTCCGGCTGTATGGCGTGCGCCCGGAACGGATCCGGGTCGTCCCGCTGGGTGTCGCGAAGCCCCGGGCTCCGGCGGCGCCGGTCTCACGCCTGGCCGAGCTCGGCCTGGACGGAAACTTCGTCCTTCAGGTCGGACGCGTCGAGCCGCGCAAAAACCAGACCGCCGCGCTCGCGGCTGTCGAGCGCATGGACGGCGTCACGCTGGCGATCGCCGGTCCGGAACGAGACGCAGCGCTCGCCGCGAAGCTGCGCTCGTCCCAGCGATGCCGGGTTCTCGGCCGCGTCGATCAGCCCACGCTGGAGCTCCTGTACAGGCGTGCCGGCGCGGTGATCGTGCCCAGCCTGTATGAAGGGTTCGGCCTGCCCGTTCTCGAGGCGATGGCCCGAGGCAAGGTGGTGGTTGCCGCCAAGGCGTCCTCCCTGCCCGAGGTCGGGGGCGAAGCCGCCCTGTACTTCCACGATGCGGCGGACTCGGAACAGGTGGCTCGCGTGCTTGGAGTCGCGCTCAACGACAAGGCTCTCCGCACGAGGCTGGCCAAAGCCGCGCTGGCGCGGGCAGCCACGTTCACTTGGGACAAGACAGCGGCCGGGGTGGCGACGGTGATCAGGGAGCTCGTCGGCTGAGAATCGGACGGGTCCTCTTGTCCGTGCGTTGGCTCCCGGTTGCCGCCGCGCTCGTTTACGGGGTCGTCCTGCTTCGCCGCCTGCCCGAGATAGTCGGACAGCTGACGTGGAACGCGGACTACGTCTCGCAGATGGCGATCGCGCAGTCTGCCGGCACAGCGGGCAAGCCGGCCCGGGCGGTCATCATCCAGATCGGCTACTTCTGGTTCGACCTGCTCACGTTCCCCCTGCCATTCCACCAGTTCGTCTGGGATTACGCGCCGGCCGCGATGGCTCTCGCGGCGCTGCTGCTGATCGCGTGGACGTCATGGCGACTGGCGGGTCGCTTCGCCGCCGCCCTGTCGGTTTCGATTGGGCTGGCAGCCTCGCCCCTGGTGCTGGCTACGCAGGTCGCCCAGGCCTATCACGGGTCGACGTGGTTCGGCATGGCCCTGCTCGCCGCGTACCTGTGCTGGCTGCTCACCACCCGACGAGGACGAACCACCGTCATCGCGGTCTCGGCGATCGTTGCCGTCGTCGCGGGAATCGCCACAGCCTCCGACCCGCTGCTGGGTCCGGCCGGCGATGGCCCCTTCGCGGCCGCACTCCTCTTTATGTGGTGGCGCGAGCGCATTGCACGGTCGAAGGCTGTCGCCGCCGCGGCGACGGCTGTGTGCCTCGCGGGCGTGGCGGGCATGACCGTGCTCGGCGGCCGCCTCGCGGGCTTCACGTCCTCGTTTCCGCGCGGCCTGACACACGTCGTCCCGCCCGAGCATTTCATCGGCAACCTTCGCCAGCTCGTGGGGGGAGTCTTTGAGGTGGCCGGAATGCCGCACACGGGCTCGGCGCTCGGCGTCGTGCTCGGACTGGTTGTGCTGGCGGCCGACCTGCTGCCGCTGCTGTGGCTCATCCACTCGTTTCGCCGGCCCAACCCGGCGCCGCTCACGGCGGTGGTCGCGTTCTGGTCTGCGAGCGCGCTGTTCGTCGCGGGCGCGTTCGTGTTCAGCGATGTGCCCGCCGATTTCCTGGAGAACTCCGCGCGCTACCTGGTGCCGATGTTCTACGTGATGGTTGCCATAGTTCCGCTGTGGGTGGCCGCCGACGTCAGACGCGCCGCCGTGGTCGCGGTTCCCGCCGCAGCACTGATCCTTGCCAACGCCTGGGCGGTCGATCAGGCCGCGCGCGCCCGAGACTTCGAACCGTCCTTCAGCTTTGACCTCAATGCCCCCATCGCCTTTCTCGAGGAGCGAGGCTTGACTCACGGATATGCGGCGTTCGATGAAGCGTCGCCGATGTCGGTGAAAACCGACTTCCGGCTGCACGTCTACCCGGTGACTCAGATGTTTGTCGGACCCGGCGATGACTGCGGGGCCACGCCGCCCAGAGGGATCTGTCCTTACGCGTACAACAGCGCGAGTGACTGGTATCGCGGCCGCTCGGGTCCGACATTCATCCTCATCGATCCGTACATGGTCCGGCTCAGCCAGCCGCCACTTGCCGACCTCGATTCGGTGAGCGCCGTTTACCAGGTGGGTCGCTTCACGATTTATGAGTACCCAGACGATGTGGCGTCGCACATGGGCACGCCCGAAAGATTCAAGCGGCCCTTGCTTTGATCGCGCGATCGATGGCCCGCCAGGTCAGCTGAGCGGCGCGAGGCCAGCTGAATTGGGCAGCTCGCAAGATGCCTCGACGCCGGAGGTCGGCGGCGAGGTCAGTGTCACCGATCACCTGCTCGAGCGCCTTGCGCCACGCCTCGGGCTGGTCGGCGGGAACCACCAGGCCCGCGTCGCCAATCACCTCGGGAAGGCTTGAGCGGTCCGAAACGACGACCGGGGTTCCGCAAGCCATCGCTTCCAGCGGTGGAAGGCCGAAGCCCTCATACCAGGCGGGATGCGCAAGCACCCGGGCCAGGCTGTACACCGCGGGCAGCTCACCTGGGTCAAGGCCCTGCACGTGATGCAGACCTGGGCCCATGCGCTCCATCCGCTCCTTGATCCCTTCGTACAGCCATCCCCACGCACCGACGACGACCAGGTCGGGGCGATCGCGCATCATGGCCCAGGCTTCCAGCAGAGTCTCCAGATTCTTACGAGGCTCCACCGTGCCGACAAACAGGATGAACCTCTCCGGGAGCTTGAGCCGGGCACGCGCCTCGGCGAGGTCCTCCGACCCGAGCGGCCTGAAGCGTGGCGAGATGCCATGTGGCACGACGTCGATGCGCGAGCGGTCGACGCCGAAAATCTTCACGATGTCTCGCGCGGTGTTCTCTGAAACCGCGATGACCCCCTCGGCACGCAGGACGGAGCGCGGCACGACGTAGCCGGTGCTGAGCGGCTGGCGTGGAAACCAGCCCGGCTCGCGGTAGATC
>VBKD01000095.1 GCA_005888075.1 Chloroflexota bacterium | reverse complement strand
AAGGGCGACATGATCATCGACGGCGGCAACTCGCTGTTCCACGACACCCGGCGCCGCGCCGCCGCAGCCACAGCAGCCGGCTTCGGATATCTGGGCACTGGCGTGTCGGGCGGGGAAGAGGGCGCTCTGCTCGGGCCGAGCATCATGCCTGGAGGCACTCGCGAGTCATATGCGCGTGTCGAAGACATGCTCACCGCGATCGCGGCCAAGGTCGACGGCGTTCCTTGCTGCACATATATCGGACCTGACGGCGCAGGCCACTTCGTCAAGATGGTCCACAACGGCATCGAGTACGCCGATATCCAGCTGATCGCCGAGACTTACGACCTGCTGCGGAACGGGCTGGGCCTGACCGCCGACGAGCTCGCCCCGGTCTTTCGTAAGTGGAATGAGGGCCGGCTCCAGTCCTACCTGATCGAGATCACCTCATACGTGCTCGCCAAGCACGACAACGGCGCTGGATCGCTGGTGGACTCGATCGAAGATGAAGCCGAGCAGAAGGGCACCGGGCGCTGGACGAGTCAAAACGCGCTCGAGCTGGGTGTACCGCTGACCGGCATCACCGAAGCCGTTTTTGCCCGCATGGTGTCAAGCCAGAAACAGCAGCGAATCAAGGCATCGGGGATCCTCAGCGGGCCGGTCGCCGGCAAGGCGAGCAAAGACCTCGTCGACGACGTGGAGGCAGCGCTCTACGCGTCCAAGATCGTCGCCTACGCGCAGGGGTTTGAGCATCTCGCAGCCGGTTCACGAGAGTTCCACTGGAACCTGGACCTCGGCGCGCTGGCCACCATCTGGCGCGGCGGCTGCATCATCCGCGCCAAATTCCTCGACCGCATCAAGGACGCGTATGCGCAGTCTCCGGATCTCGACAACCTGATGCTCGCTCCGTTCTTCCAGGAGGTGCTGGCGTCGGCCCAGCCGGCGTGGCGGCGTGTGGTCAAGGTCGCCGTCGACCAGGGGATTCCGATCCCGGCGTTCGCTTCCTCGCTTGCGTATTACGACGGTTACCGCCGGGCGCGGGGGCCGGCCAGTCTCATCCAGGGTTTGCGGGACTACTTCGGCGCGCATACCTATCACCGTGTCGACCGCGAAGGCGCGTATCACACACGCTGGGCGCAGGACGGGAAAGAGGTACGCGCCTAGCCCCTCACGGAGCATGAGGCTCCCTGCCGTACGTCACCTGGACGAGGACGTAAAGACCGATCGCGACCGCAAGCCACACCGCCAAAGAGGCAGCAAGGCTCGCCAACACGCCCCACGAGACCACGGTCAGCGAGACGACCACCGCGAAGGCGATCATCGCGACCGCGCCGAGCCCGGCGCCTATCGAGTCGACCGAGGCCTGCTCCTTGCCTTCTTTCTTTTCGATCAATGTCAGCGAAGCCGGGAGGATGGCCGGAAAGCCAAGGAGCACTCCGCCGAGCCTGGGACCGAACTTCATTCCGATCACGCCGGCGACCAGTGAGATCGCGGCGCCGAAAAGAAATCGAATGATGTAGTCGCGAATGCGGTGGGCGCCTATCGCTCCTGGGTCGAACCGGGGTGTCGGCTGATAGCTCACGCGAGGAACAGCCAGAAGATCCCGAATGCGGGAACAGCCCACGCAACCCAGGCCAGGACGCTGCCGGCCACCGAACCGAGATGCTTGACGAGTATCGCCGCGGCAATGCTGTAGAACACGAGGCCAACAGCGCCGGCGATCATGCCCATCGCGTACTTCTCATCCTTGGCCGCGCCGGTGGCCAGCCCGGTCACCAAAAGGCTGGCCGTCGCCACCGAAGGCGCGCCGGAAAAGAGTCCCGCGAAGGTCTTCGGCTTGAGAGCATCACTCAGGAGCGCGAAGGCCACCACCAGCGTGCCGCCCAGCAGGACCCGCACAACGAGAAGGGCGATGTCGTTCATCGGCCGGGCTTGATTCTTGACGACCTCTTGAGAAGCGGCCGCAAACCATTTGCGGCAGCCACCACCGTCGATCCGTGGCTGAGCAACGCGGCGATCGCGGGATTGACGCTGCCGGCTATGGCGGCCCCGAGACCCACGGCGTTGGGTCCGGCGATGAGCGCCAGGTTTTGATTCATCAGCCCCAGGCTTTCGCGAGACGTGTCGATCGCCCGGGGCAACAGCTCCAGCCGGTCATCGAGAAGCACCACCTCTGAATGGGCGCGGGCCAGGTCCGCGCCTCCTCCCATCGCGATCGACGCACGCAATCTGCCTTCTGCTGAGGCGATACGCGAGCTGCCCACTCCTGCAGGCCGAGGCTTTGCGCGACCGCAGTCGTTGCGGTCTCGGTGTCACCACTCAGCAGCACCATCCTGGTGACGCCACGCGCGCGCAGTTCGTCGATGGTGCGAGGCGCTTCCGGGCGTGGGTCATCCGTGAAGACGATGGCCCCCAGGCACATTCCACTGCTCGCGACGATCACCTCGGACAGGCCGTGGCCGTTCACATGCTCGGGCACAGTGACGCCTCGTTCACGAAGGAATTCGCGGTTTCCAACCAGGAAGCGCACTCCCTTGCCCATCTGAGCTTCGACGCCGAGACCGATGTGGTAGCTGGTCTTGATCCGGTGCGGCAGCTCAATGCCACGCCGCTCAGTCTCGGCGGTGAGGGCGGCGGCAAACGGGTGGTTCAAACCCTGGTCGGCGCCTGCGGCCACGGCCAGGAGCTGTTCCTCGCTCATGCCGTTCAGCGGCGTGACGCCCGCCACTTTCGGCTGTCCGACGGTGAGCGTCCCAGTCTTGTCAAAGATGACGGCATCGATCGCGGCCAGCTTCTCCATCGCCCCCGCACCCTTGATCAGGATGCCCTCCCGCGACGCCGCGATAAGGCTGGCGAGCATGGTCGTCGGCGCCGATACCCGGATGCCGGTGGCAAGGTCGAAGATCAGCACCGATGCCGCACGCGAGGGGTTGCCAGTCAGCGCGTAAACCGCGACGGCAGCGCCCATGACAGGCACCACGAACCTGTCGGCGATCCGCCGCGCGTGGTCGGCCATGCGAGTCTCTCCGATCGGCGCGTTCTCGAGGAAGGTCATGATGCGGCCGGCACGGGACTCGGCCGCCGACCCGGTCGCTTCGACGACCAGCTCGCCATCGGTCACCACTGTCATCGCGAAGACGGACTCGCCTCTGGTATGAGTCACCGGCACGGGCTGCCCAGTCAGCAGACGCTCATCGACGATGGCACGCCCCTGCCGGACCTTCGCGTCGACCGGTATGCGATCGCCGTTCCCCACCATCACCAGGTCTCCCGCTCCGATGGACGCGACGCGTGCCGCGACTCGACGGCCCCTGACCAGCTTCCAGCAGGTCGCGTCCTGGTGCGACATCATCGCGCCGAGCACACGGCGGGAACGAGAAGCGGTGAGGTCGCGCAGCAGCTCCCCGCCCTCGACCAGCCCGCCGAGCACGGCGGCGGTCATCCATTGACCGGTGAGCATCGTGATCGTCATCGCGGCCGCGTCCAGCGTGTCGACCCCAACCTTGCCCCCACGCAGGCGCTTCATCGCGCGACGGAAAAGCGGCACCGCGCCAAGCCCGATGAGTGGCGCGGCCAGGGGTGGGGCGATCATCGCGGCGGCCCCGCCGCCCGCCAGCGCCGCCAGGCTGTGCGCGTGCCTCCCCGGGCGTGACACGTGCGATCGGGCGACGGGATCTCGTGGTCGGGCACGGGCGATCAAGAGGCGGATGGCTGCCGCGCCGAGCTCGGGGCCGTGCTCGACGACAAGAGAATGGCAGGCGGCGTTGAATCGGTGGCGGATTACGCCTGGCTCGGCGTCGAGGGCCGCCGCGACGCCGGCGCGGTGGCGGGGCTCGAGCAGTCGCGATGGGAGCGCGAACCGGATCCTCCCCTCGATGCGATGAGCGGTCTCAAGTGACGAGGCGGCCATGACCTTTCGAGGCCTGCTGCTGCATGGCCTCCTCATGCAACTTGACGAAGCTGTCGAACGCCCAGTACAGCAGCTGGTACCAGGACGCGTCTCGGAGGCTGCCCCGCTGCCGCGCGAGGTTGCGCACCGCGAGTATGAGATAGATCGCCGGCACGACCAGCCGCAGATCGACGTTGCCTCGAGTGGCCACGTGCAGCCTCGCGTTGGCCGTACGCATGACGTGCCGGATGAGCGAGGCGCCGCTGCTGTGGGTGGGAACGCGCTCCAGCGCCGGGTCAACCGCCGAAACCACTTCCAGGCCCGCCACGCGCAGCCCGTCGACGATCAGGTCGATCGGGTCATCAGCGTCGAAACTCACCAGCAGGCTGCCCGTCGCGGGGTTGGCATCGACATCAAGCACTCGACGGCTGCGCGCCACACGCCCGGCCAAGATGCGGACCTGCGTGGCAGTCCTAGGCTTGGGCACGCGAAGGCGCGCGCGGCCGGGCATCCAGTGCTCGAGGTACACCGTCCCTCTGGCGGAGCGGCTCATCAGCGCGATTCAGATGCGGAATGCTCGGTTCCTGTCGTACGCCGCTTCCGCGTGCCTTGTCCGTTCGACCGCGAGCCTGACGCGCGGCGACGTTGAGCAGAAACAACTCGAAGCCGCCCGCGCTCGGCGTCGCGCTGTGCTTCGCGCACCATCTGTGCGTATTCGACGCGGGCTTCGGCGAAGACGTCCTGGCCCTTCTCGTAAGCCTCGGCACTCACGCCGCGAAGCCAGTCCGCCGCTCGAAAGCCCGTCATCATCGCCGTCTTGGCCGCGGTTCGGGTCTCCCGTGGGAAAGCGGCGCCTATCAGCGCCCCAAAACCCAGGAAGACGCCCCATGGAAACGCTCTCTCAACGATCTCGTCGATCATCTCCCCCTCCTTGAACTTGACCTTGCCGCGCGAGAGACGCGACGCCCCGGTGCTCCGTTCGGCTTCCCACTCCTTCGCGACCCTGCAGCCCAGTGCGCGGTCCCTCGCCGTGACCACCGACAGGTTTATCCCAGTGATCGAGGCCAATCAACCTGGACGCGGTCTGCGAACCTTGGCGGTGAGCCCCCGCTCCTCAGGCTGCGTCCGATACGCGGCCTGCGCCATATGGATATAACCGCGCTGCTGGGTTGCGTACCTTGCGTTTACCGGTTCGCTTGAGCAGCGCGAGCACGGCGACCTCGTCGGCCCTCAGCCTCATGGGAGGCTTTGTCTGCGTTCCGCTCAGCGCGTTCTCGAGCGTTCCATCCAGGTAGCTGTCGATCACTGCCGGATGCACGTAAGCGCGACGGCAGATCGAACGTGTGTGACCGAGCTTGTGCGCGACGGTGTCGATCGCCGCGAGAACATTGTGTTTGGCTTGCGCCTCCGATTCGAAGCCGGCGAGCTCTCGGAGTGCGCACGCGGCGAGCACGGTGGCCGCCCAGGTGCGAAAGTCCTTCGCGGTGTAGTCTTCGCCGCTTGCTTCCCGGAGGTATTCGTTGACGTCGTCTGAAGTCACGGCGCGCCGCTCTCCCTCATCGCCGACGTACTGAAACAGCATCTGGCCAGGAAGCTCCTCGCACTTCTTGATCACCCGAGCGACACGCCGATCCGTCACACCAACCTGCACCTCGCGACCGCTCTTGCCTTTGAAAAGGAAGCGGACGGTTGCTCCAGTCACCTTCACGTGGCGGTCGCGGAGCGTGGTGAGCCCGAAAGAACGATTCTGTCGCGCGTACTCCTCGTTCCCGACGCGCGCGAACGTGGTCTCCAGCAACCTGATGATCGTGGCGATGACCTTCTCGCGAGGCAGCCCGTTCCGCCTGAGGTCCCTGGATACCCGGCCTCGGATCCTGGGCAGCACGCGCGCGAATCCGGCCATGCGGCCGAACTTGTCCGCGTCCCGGACCTCTCTCCAGCGCGGGTGATACCGATGCTGCTTGCGACCGCGGGCGTCGCGGCCCGTGGCCTGAAGGTGTCCACGGGATCGCGTGGAGATCCAAACGTGCTTCCAGGCGGGCGGGATCGCAAGGGAACGGATCCGATCAAGAGTTGTGGGGTCGCGGACCGGCTTCCCGTCGGGGCCGAAATACATGAACCCCTTGCCTTTGCGTACACGACGGATACCCGTCTCGAGATCCGAGGTGTACACCAGACCGGCTTCCTGCGCCGACTCGGCCGCAGGATCGTGGATCACGCCGCGCTGGGTGGTGTCGCTCCGGGACCGCCCCACTGGGGCGGGACCATGATCTGCAGGCTTCGCTTGCGGGCCCACAGGCGAGCGATCAGCTCCTCGCGCGGGGTCATCTCGTTGCAGGCGAACCCGAGCTGCCATAAGTTCGTCCGCACGTCGATCGGGAGTGACTCGTCAACCCTATACGGACGCGCGATCTGAGCGAGCATCTGGCCGACCCTGTAGAGCGCTTCCTCGTGGTCACTCATACACCACGAAAAACGCCTTCGCGGGCTACTCTACCGGGCCATCTCCCGGCGGGTCTCGACGAACGCATTGACCGCCCGATCGAGCTCCTCCTCTGAGTGCGCGGCCGAAACCTGGGTCCGGATTCTCGCCTTGCCCTGGGGCACGACGGGGTAGGAAAAGCCGACCACATAGACACCCTTGTCGAGCATGGCCGCCGCGGTCCGGCCGGCCAGCGCGGCGTCCCCGATCATCACCGGGACGATCGGGTGCTCACCCGGAAGGATGTCGAACCTCTCCTCGGTCATCCGCCGGCGGAAAAACGCTGTGTTGCCCGCCAGGCGTTCCCTCAACTCCCCGGCGGTGCGGAGGAGCTCGAGAACCTTGAGGCTGGCGGCCACGATCGGCGGCGCGACCGAGTTGGAAAAGAGGTACGGCCGGGAGCGCTGGCGCAGCATCGCGACCAGCTCTTTGCGGCCGGAGACGTAGCCCCCGCTTGCGCCGCCAAGCGCCTTGCCGAGGGTTCCGCTGATGGCATCGACTCGACCCATCACACCGGCCCGCTCATGCGTGCCGCGGCCGTTCGGCCCGATGAAACCGACCGCGTGCGAGTCGTCCACCATGACCATCGCCTCATGTCGTTCGGCGAGATCGCAGATTTCCCGCAGTGGCGCGAAGTAGCCGTCCATGGAGAAGACGCCGTCGGTCACGACCAGGCGGAAGCGCGCATCGCGCGCGTCCTTGAGCTGCTGCTCCAGGTCGTCCATGTCGCGGTTCGCATAGCGAAACCGCTTCGCCTTGCAAAGGCGGATTCCGTCAATGATGCTGGCGTGGTTCAGGGCATCGGAGATGACCGCGTCTCGCTCGTCGAGCAGCGCCTCGAAGATGCCTCCGTTCGCGTCGAAGCAGGAGGAATAGAGGATCGTGTCCTCGGTGCCGAGGAAATCCGTGAGCGCGGCTTCGAGCTCTTTGTGGACCTCCTGGGTTCCGCAGATGAATCGGACCGACGCCATGCCGTATCCCCAGCGATCCAGCGCTTCCTTCGCCGCGGCGACGATGGCCGGATGGTCCGCCAGACCCAGGTAGTTGTTGGCGCACAGGTTCAGGACCTCACGTTCCATCACCTCGACCACGGAACCCTGCGGGCTGCCGATCACGCGTTCCGGTTTCTCCAGACCCGCCTCTCGGATCTCTTCGAGCTGCTGGGTGAGATGACTCCTCATTCGTTCGAACATCAGGCACTCCAGTCCAAAACGACCTTGCCGCATTGCCCTGAGTGGGCCACCTTGAAAGCCTCCTCGAACTGCTGGTACGGGAAGCGGTGTGTGATCACAGGCGAGATGTCAAGACCGCTCTGGATGAACACGGACATCTGGTACCAGGTTTCAAAGATCTGACGGCCGTACACGCCGCGGATGGTCAGCATCTTGAAGACGACCTCGCTCCATTCGACGGCAAACTCGTGGTCGGCCAGGCCGAGGATCGCGATCCGGCCGCCGTGGGCCATGTTGGTGATCATGTCCCGAAGCGCGCTGGGCTGACCCGACATCTCAAACGCGACATCGAAGCCCTCCTTCATGCCGAGCTCCCGCTGGACCTGCGCCAGGCTCTCCGTGCGCACGTCGACCGCCCGCGTCACACCCACCTTGCGGGCGAGCTCCAGGCGGTAATCGCTCACGTCGGTGATCACGACGAACCGCGCCCCGTTGTGCCGCGCGACGAGCGCGGCCATGATGCCGATCGGGCCCGCGCCCGTGATCAGCACATCCTCGGCGACGATCCGAAACTGCGTCGCAGTGTGCACCGCGTTGCCGAACGGATCGAAGATCGACGCCACATCGAGGTCGATCTTGGTCAGGTGAGGCCAGAGGTTGCCGGCAGGCATGACGATGAGCTCCGCGAATGCGCCGTCACGGTGGACGCCGATCCCGACCGAGTTGGCGCAGAGCTCGCGGCGCCCTGCCATGCAGTTGCGGCAGCGGCCGCAAACGATGTGGCCTTCGGCACCGACGACCTCTCCTGGATAGACCGACGCGACCCCTTCGCCCAGCTCGACCACCTCGCCGACGAACTCGTGACCGACGACCAGCGGCGGCCGGATGGTGTGCTGCGCCCACTCGTTCCAGCTCTCGATGTGAAGGTCGGTGCCGCAGATGCCCGTCCGCAGGACGCGAATGAGCACCTCTCCGGGTCCGGGCTTCGGGTCAGGCACCTCCCTCAGCCACAGGCCTGGGCCCGCTTCGGCTTTGACCAGCGCCTTCACTGGTGGCAAAGATACGGTCTGGAAGAAGGCCTCGCCGCCGGACAGCCCGGCGGCGAGGTTTTAGGGGAGGCTGTCAGTCGTTGAGCGGAAGCACCTGGGTGTGCTCGATGTTGACCGCCTTCAGGTCGTTGGGATTGAGTCCGAGCAGGTCGAGGATCGTCGGTGCGATCTGGGTTGTTGCCACGGATTTGCTGACTATGTCGCCGCGATCGATCTCGCCGCCCGAGACGACGAGAGCGACATGGCGGTCGGGCAGGTTGTCGCCGCCGTGTTCGGCGATCTTGCCTTTGCCGCCGGTGAAGACAGTGCCGAGTTTGGCGACGCCGATCAAGTCAGGTACCCGTGAGTCACCGGCCGGCATGTGCATGAAGGCTGCCGCCGCCGCGCCCGAGTAGATGCTCTTCAGGCCCGAGCTCGAGTACGAAACGGTGGCGCCGTTGATGTTGTTACCGGTGCCGGAGTGGTTCAGCAGAAAGTTCTTGGCCCATGTGGTCGCGGCTTCCGAGCGGTCGGTCGTCCACATGAGCCAGCCGTCGTCGTTGATCGCGAACGCGACCAGGTCCTTGTCCGTCCCGGCGTATGTGTGCCAGGCAGCGTTCAGCGCATCGATGATCGCGCCGTCATCGATCCTGACCAGCTGAGCCGGATTCATCGGCGACTGGCCGTGCTTGGCCGACAGGATGATGGTCGTGCTGCGGTCGAGGTTCTGCTCTTTGAGGGCCGACTGGAACAAACCGACGTTGGAATTGATGTAATCCAGCGCTCGCTGGAGGAGTGGACCTGGCGTGACGCCGTCGGCCATGTAGCCGCCCGTCATGAATGGCCCGTACGGACCGTTCGGGCCGATGGCTTGGGAGCGTGGCAGCTTCTGGGCCGTGGAGACCGTCTGGAAGTTCATGCCGAAGATCGCAGGCGTACCGACCTTCTTGGTGCCGCTGTGGTCGAAGCCGTTGATCTCGTTGACCACGGACCGGACCTTGTAACTGTCGTACTGCTGGGTGAGGTCGTTGTTCTTCGTCCAATCGGCGAAGCCGAACGGCGCCTTGCTGTTGATCTCTGGCGTGAACAGGTCCTGGACCCCTTTCCCGGACGGCCCGTTCAGAACCTCATAGGCCGCGTGCTTGTCCGACCAGGCGGTGCGGAGGCCGGCCGCGCGGGCGACCTCGAACACGGTGTTGACCTTTATGTACTGGTGCGGGTAGACCGGCTTGCATGTGACCGGATCGACGGGCAGCTGCGATGAATCCAGAAGCGAGGTCGCGTTGCCGGTCATCGTCAGGACGTTGCCTGGAAGTCCTGCCGGGTTGACACCCGTGTCGCCGGCGGAGAGGAGATCCGGGTTGAGGTCCGCGGCCTCGAAGTACTGCACCTCAGTCCCGGGCTTCACGCCCGCGCAGCTCGTGGTCCCGAACGGCAGCAGAGCGGAGTTCCACGAGTCGTCGTAGAGGATGCCGGTGCTTGAAGGATTGCCGCCCGTGACCTGGGCGACGATGCCCGGGAACGAGTCGGATGGGAATGGAGTCGACGCGTTGGTGAAGTCCACACCCTTGTGGACGAGCTTCGCCAGGGCCGAGCCGTCATGGGTCTTCACGTACCACGGGAGATCGCTCTCGTGAAGTCCGTCGACGCAGATGAGCAGGACGTGTCGTGCTTTGGTTTCTCCGGCGGCCGCTGGTTGAGCTGCCACGATCGCTCCGCCGAGGAGTCCGACGGCGCTCAGAACCCCAATGACACGAAAACGTGCTCGGGACATCGCTTGTCTCCTTTTGAACACCGTTTGCCCCAGACGTGGGGAGACTCCCGGAAGCTAGTCCCGGGCAGTTATGCGCCGGTTATGACGCGGTGATGGCTTGGTCAGCATGAGGTTGTCCCGAGCGCAGGATGTGGACGTCGACGCCGGACAACCCGCCGATGATCTCGCTTGTCGTATCCCACGGCAGCCGGCGCGAATGCCGGCGCCGGCCGAGCACTACTTCGGTCGCCTTGACATCACGGATGTACCGGACGAGCGTACGCCCGATGTTGCGACCTTCGAGACGCACGAACTCACCCCCAAGCTGGTGGGCCAGGGAAGCGTACGAGCCCAGCGTGCCCTTCTCCTGGTCGCCGAGTCGCCGCGTCCGGACGGTGACGACCGCGAGCCACAGCACGATGCGGCCTCTGAATTCCAGCGGTGACTCCGTAGAGGGCAAATATGACGAGAGCTTGCGGTCCGCGTGGTCCGCTGTCACCCGGAGGGCCGTCTCTCTCAGCATGGTCAATACCGCCGGTCGAAGCTCTCTCTGCATCCCGATTGCCAGCTGCGCCGGTGTGAGTATGGTGTGCATCCGGATACGCGAGAGCAAGTCGTCGGGGGTGATGTCGACGTATTCGAGCTCGTCGATCAGGTCGAAGATCTCGTCGCCGAGCAGCGGCTCTGGCGGCTGCTCGCCGAGGAAGCCGGCGATCGCGCCCGCGGCGCCGCGAACCGAAAGCAGGTGCAGCGTCGCCAGGACGACAATGCCGGCTTCGAGCAGTCGGGGCACCGACTCGATCCGCGGCCGGCCGTCGCTATCGAGACCCATGAGGTCATCGATGCAGGCCACTTCCGGGTTTCTTGCGAGGACTGCCGCAACGTCGAGATCGCGTATTTGGGGCAGCTCCCGAGTGGCGTGGATCACATCAAGCCCACCCAGTGATTCGGCAGCGTCGTCGTGGACCTGGTATGCGGCGACGACGACGTCGGCCCCGCGACTTTGCCGCCGGCGGACCTCGTCGAGCATGGCGGTGCTGGTGCCGCAGCCACGAGCGTAGCCGAGGTATACGCGCAGGGCCGCCCTCCGCCGTCCCTCAATCGAGATCTGGCGAAGGAGCTCGGCCGGATCGGGCCGCTGTTCGATGGCTTTCAGCGGTCGAACCTCGCGATCACGTGGATGTCCGCCTCTGGCAGGCCGTCGATGATCCGGTCGACTATGGTCGGCCGAAACCGATCCAGCCAGCTCGTGCGGCTCATCTCGCCGACTACGACGTGGTCCGATCCTGCGTCCCGGGCAGCCCGGATGATCGCATTGGCCGGGTCGGTGCCGGCAAGCACGGCGAAGGACGAGCCAAGCTGCGCGGCGAGCTCGCGGTAAGCATCGACTTGGGTTGCCTCGGCTTCTTCGGTCACCACCATGACGACCAGGCAAAAGCCGCCGCGCCGCCGAGCAAGCCGAACGCCACGGCGCATCAGCTCTTCCGAGGTCGTGCCGCCCGACACGGCGACCAGAACGTCCTCGGGCGAATCGATGACGCTGCGGGAGCGGGCCATGGAATCGGCGACCAGACGAAGCCCGATCTCTCGCATCGCGGCGAGATTGCCAGGCCTGAAGAAGTTGTCCAGCGCGGTGTCGACCTTGTCTTTGGTGTAGATGTTGCCGTGCCGCATCCGCTTGCGGAGCGCCTCCGGCGCGATGTCGATGAACTGGATGACATCCGCGCCGTCGAGCTCCCTGTCAGGCACCGTCTCGCGAACCACGATGCCGGTGACCCTCTCGACCAGGTCCTTGACGCTCTCCACGTGCTGCACGTTGACGGTCGTTATCACATTGATTCCGGCGTCGCGGAGTTCCTCAACGTCTTGCCAGCGTTTCGGATGCCGCAAGCCGGGTGCATTAGTGTGGGCGAGCTCATCGACGAGCGCGATCTCGGGCTTGCGTTTCAGCACCCACGCGATGTCCA
>VBKD01000224.1 GCA_005888075.1 Chloroflexota bacterium | reverse complement strand
GGACCGATCGGCCTGCTCGCGGCTCTCCTCGCCACCCAGCGCGGCCTCGAAACCCACGTCGTCGACGTCGTCGACAGCGGATTGAAGCCGCAACTGGTTCGGGAGCTGCGCGCCACCTACCACTCAAGACCACTTCGCGACCTGGAGGGGCTGGGCGCCGACGTGGTGATCGAATGCACGGGTCTCGGAGAGGTCGTCTTGGGTGCAATGCGCGCTGCCGCCCCCAACGCGGTCGCCGCCCTTGCGGGCATATCAGGCCGCACCGGGAACATCGAGCTCAACCTCGACGCGGCCAACAAGAACATGGCGCTCAAGAACGGGGTCATGTTCGGCACCGTCAACGCCGCGCGGCGGCACTACGAACAGGCGGCGCAAGCGCTGACAGCCGCTCCTCCCGGCTGGTTGGGCGGGCTGATCACTCGGAAGGTCGATATGTCGAACTGGCCGGACGCCCTCCAGAAGAAGCCAGACGACATCAAAGTCATCGTCCGTTTCGACGGCGAGTGATGTAGGTGCGATCCACCTGACCTCGCATTGAAAACGGTGATCCTGGTTGAATCGAAGGTCTTGTCTAAACTGAAGCCACGTTTTTACCCGAAACCGCAGGTCACATTGGTTGATCTGCCAATCGGCACCACTAGATGAACTCGGTATTGTTTTTGTTAGTACCGATGATCAAACCAGATCACACTCGGATGCGATCGACGTTAAGGAAAATCACATGGCGATGACTGGACAGCCAGCGCCGCCTATGACCAATTTGTGGTGGCTGGTCCTTTTGCAAGGCATCGCTGCGATCGTTATTGGGTTACTGCTCCTCACGCAAACTGGAGTGACCCTGTTCACGGTTGTCGTGTTCCTTGGCGTGTACTGGCTGATCGGTGGGATTTTCGACCTGATCAGAGTCTTCCTGGACTCCCACAACCGGGGATGGAAGCTTCTATCGGGAGTAATCGGCATCTTGGCCGGGCTGGTTGTCGTCCGCAATCCACTCTGGTCAGGGGTCATCGTTGGAGCCACCCTCGCCTGGCTTTTGGGATTCGCTGGCATATTGATCGGCGCCCTCGGCATCATTCGAGCATTTGGCGGAGACGGTTGGGGTACAGGTTTGGTTGGATTGCTGAGCCTGATTCTGGGCATCATCGTGCTCGCCAATCCGTTGACCACAATCGCCGTCCTGGTCTATTTCGCGGCATTTTGGGCGATTCTCGGCGGGATCGCGGCGATCATCGGCAGCCTTAGGCTGCGGTCTTCGTCTCGAGCCGCCATGAGCAGGCCTCAGGTCGCCTGAACCTGAACAAGGCGCGGAGGGGCCCGTGCCTGATGCGGCCCTGAATAGGACCTACGAGTTGGGCGCAGATGGTCGCCCCGGCTGGCTTAGAGGTGACCGCGCTTGGTACCTATGCGGTAAGTGAAATCGCCGCCGGGCGGTCTGGGGCCATGAACAACACGAACAAGAGGACGCGCGCGCGAGGCGCCTGAACTCCTACGTGCTCAGCAGTTCGACGCTGAACCCCTCCTCCGAAGCCACGACAAGCACGCCGGCTCCCTTTGCAATCGGCGGCACGATCTTGCCAGTCAGGCCGTAGACGGCAACTTCGTGCATCGGGGAGTGACCGACGATCAGCGCACGGCCAGACTCAGGCAGCGAGTCGAAGACCTTTCGCAAACCCTCTCCAAAGCGGCGAGCCTCTTCCTCGACGAGCTCCGGATCGACAGCCCGGAACGACTCCAACCCTCCCCCACCGCCTCGCTTGGCCGCCTCGAACCAACGCGCTTCCATCTCCGAGCGAAAGACCGGGTCGACTGTGGCACCGTGGTCAAAGCGCCGTCCAAGCCCGGCCAGGAAGCAAGCGAGTGTCTGCGTAGCGCGCTGCGCACCCGACGAAACAAAAAGGGCGTAGTCCCCGTCGAGGCGGGAGCCAATGTCGACTGCCGCGCGTATTCCGTTGGACGTCAATACATCTCCGTCCGCTTCTGTGTGCCGCCTCAGCTCAATTCCCTTCGCCATCGGCGCAGCCTCCTGCTCAGACTCGTTCTATCCATTTGACATCGCCGTTTCATTCTCATCGGCGTCAACTGAGGCGGCCTGGAAGTTGGGCTCTCACAAGGCGTCCAGTGAGGGAGGTTGCTCCGGTTCATCAGCCGCCATTGACGCCGGCGTACGTTTGGTTCGGCCGGCGGGGTCGGTCGTCTTGGTCGGGATGGGTGCAGATGAATTGAAGCTGCCTCTTGGGGTGGTCCAACAACGCGAGCTGCGGATCACTGGCACGTTCCGCTATGCCAATACGTGGCCGACCGCAATAGCGCTTGCCGCATCGGGGCGAGTTAGTCTCGACGATCTGGTCACCGGCGAATATGGTCTTGCCGAAACGGAGCAAGCCCTGACCGCCGGCCACGATCCGCACAGCATCAAGGCTGTAGTTCGACCAGCGCTGAGCGATACCCATGGTGCCAAAGGCAAGAAGAGCGAGCTCCAAGCGGCAGGCTAGTTAAAGTCGCAGGCAGCTGTGACCTCGAACGCCTTGTCGTACTCGTTGGCACAGACCTTCAGTTGGCCATCAGGCATTGGGGTCGGCGGCGCTGATGCTCGCGAGCACCGACCTCTCGTCGAGTTCCACCGCCAGGTCGCCGATGGAGACGATACCGACCGGCTGGTCGCCGTCGACTACGGGCAGCCGCCGCAGGGCCCTGTTCCGCATCAAGCTGACCGCTTCGCTGACGGGGCGGTCGGAGCCGATGGTGACCATTTCCTGGCTGCAGATGTCGCCGAGCTTGACCTGGTTCGGATCCTTGCCGTCGGCGGTAGAGCGGACGGTGATGTCGCGGTCGGTAACGATTCCGCACAACTTGCTGTCTTTCATTACCAGGACGTCGCCGATGTCCTGATCTCGCATCTCGCGTGCGGCTTCCACCAGCGTGTCTTCCGCATCGAGCATGACAGGGTTTTCGGTCATGACCTCGCGCACTTCGTTAGCCACCGCATTCCTCCATTCAGCGAGTCCGTGGGTTTCCTACTAAAAGAACGCATTGAGCTCACGCACGTACCAATCTGGAGGATCAAGGGGCGACGATTTGGCGGCGGATGGTCGTACTTCCAGCGCTCACGGGACGCGACCGACCGCGGCTGCTATCATGCCTTGCTCTGGCTGAACCGAATGAGGTTGCCGGACGGGTCCCGGAACGCGCAGTCCCTCACGCCGTACGGCTGATCCATCGGCTCCTGCAGCACCTCGCCTGCTCCGGCCCGGATGTGCTCGAAGGTCGCATCGCAATCCTCGGTGCTGAAGATGACGCCGCGCAGCAGACCCTTGGCGAGCATCTCCTGCATGACCTTGCGATCGGCCGGGGATGCGCTGGGGTCGGCAAGGGGCGGCTCGAGGACGATGTTGACGTCCGGCTGGCCCTTGGGCCCGACGGTGGTCCAGCGCATGCCCTCGTATTTGACGTCGCTGCGCACCTCCAGCCCAAGAAGATCTCGGTAGAAGGCGAGCGCCTCGTCGTGGTCGTGGACGGAGATGAAGCAGTTACGAAGTTTCAGGTCCATGCGATCACCGTTGCTTTCCCTGGCCGGCGGCCCTCAATCCAATCACGTTGCCGTTGGCATCCGTGACCGACGCAACCAACATTCCGCCACCGACATCCTTGGGCTCCGCTTTGGTTTTCCAGCCCGCAGCCGTCAGCTCGCCGAGTTTTGCCGTGACGTCGTCAGTGTCCCAATACACGATTGGTCCGCTGCTCTTCCCATGTGGGTCAAGACCGATCTCCAGCTCGTCGGTTTTGTATCCAACGTAGAACGCCGCGTCGGCATAAGGCTCGACGCCCAAGAGTGACGCGAACAACTTTTTGGCGCTCTCGATATCCGATACGGGGTACACGATGAGTTTGGGACCCTGTGCCGCTTTGTGTTCTGTCATGCGATCAGCTTATGAGCGGTGGGGCGCGGGCGCTTCTTCATTTCTGACCGGTTTTGTCATGACCTTGATGACGTGGTCGGGGATGACGGCAGCCGCTGAGTGGCTGCGCGCGCGATAGGCGCTAGGCGATTCGCCGACCAGCTCGGTGAAGCGCGAGCTGAACGAGCCGAGCGACGTACAGCCGACGGCCATGCACGCATCGGTGACCGA
>VBKD01000217.1 GCA_005888075.1 Chloroflexota bacterium | reverse complement strand
CGCGGAGCTGCGCCGCGGTGGCTTCGTCATGCACCGGCGGGCCCGGCTCCTCGAGGGAGACCTCGGTGACGTCGCCGGGGACGCGCACCGTCAGCCCGCGGTAGGAACCCTGCTTGACGTCCTGGCCCTTCTCCAGCCCGAGCTTGTTGACGTAAAAGTCCAGAGCCTCGTCCTTGTTGAGGACCATGATGGAGGCGACGTTGAGCTTGGTGATCATTCGCTCGTTTTCTCCTTTCCGAGACTTGACGGGTATGACCCTCATGCTAGGAGGCCGTCGCCGCCGCGGCGTCTCCAAAACTGCTCGATCGCCGCGCGACCCCCGCCGCCACCACCGGCCGCATCGCCCACATCTGGTAGCAGTTTGGGGCCACCATCGGTCCATTCCCAACGCGATAGCTCGACGGCGTCTCGCCGACGATCTCCCGGAACGTGAGGCTGAAGGTCCCCCGGCTCGTGAAGCCGACGTCGAAGCAAATGTCGGTGACGCCGCGGTCGGTCTCGCGCAGCAGGAACATCGAGCGCTCCACCCGCCGCCGCTGCAGGTAACGGTGCGGCGTCTCCCCGAAAGCGGCGCGGAAGCTGCGGATGAAGTGCGCCTCTGAGAGGTAGGCCACCGCGGCCACGGCGCGGACGTCGAGCGGCTCGGCGTAGGAGCGGTCCATGGCGTCGCGGGCGCGCAGCAGGCGCCGGTTCAAGGCCTCGACTTCGCGGCTCACGAATGCAAACCTACGACATCAAGGGGTGTGCGCTCAGGGGCCCTTCAAGCGAAGGGCTCGGTGCGGGGTCCATCGCGATGCGGCGAAACGAACTGAGGTCACGCTTCCACCAGACCCTCAAGCGCCCGGACCATCGCCCACCACCTGGCGCCCGTGGTCGCCAAGCGAGCTGCACGACCTGCGCGAGCTGACACTTTCCATCCACGCCCGCCGGGGGACCCAGGTTGCGACGACGGCCACTGGCGCACCAAGGCAGCAGCCGCCTGGCCTTGCCCCGACTACGGTGTTATCGGCGACTTGCGCACGGTCTCGTGAGCAGCCTGCTTCGCCAAGTTGCGCCGGTGAGTCGCGGCGCTCACCTGCTCGCCGCTTCCGGGCCCGCTGCCCTTGGTGAATCCCGTGATGCGGTTGTTGACGCCGAGATCGATGACCGTCCCGCTCTTGCCTTTCAGCACGGTGTCGTGTGACGTGTGGTCGAGGTAGATGTCGGCGAGCTGGCTCTGAAGGTCTGCGATGTCGTTGCCGACGAAGGTGTTGAAACCGAGGTCAGTCGGCTGTGTGTGATCGAACGCTACGTCGAAGAGGCCGAAGGCTGAGGAAGCGGACCCTTCGATCTTGTTCTGGCCCACGTAGGCCCCGGAAACGAGCCCGCCCAGATCGATGCCGTCGTCGAAGAGCGATCCGCCGATGCTCCCTGCGGGCCGCAAAACGACGTCGTTCTTCTCGATCAGGGGATTCGTGACTGGCCCGAAACCGAAGCCCAGGGCTCCCAACGCGAAGATCCCGACACCGCCCGCCGTCTCGATCAGCACGTCGTTGCCGGCGACTTCGTACGCACCGGTCCCGTTGATCTCGATTCCATACCCCCCGAATCCGTCAGGCGTGGGGCCGGGCCTGACGACATTGTTCTCGATCCTCACGACGCCATGATTTCGCGTGCATTCGATCGAGTTGGTGCTCGTGCCGCTGACATAGTTGCGCAGAACCTCGACTGGCCCGGCCGAGTCGAGCTCGGTGATCCCAATTCCGAAGTCCGCCGCCACATCCACCACCGCGTTGTCGTCAATGGCAACCCGTCCGCCCGCAACCACCATCGCCTCAGCGACCGTTCCTACGCCGGGGATGAGCCCTCCGACCACGTGTGAGATGCGAGTCCTGAGGATCTCGACGCTCGACGCAGCCGGTCCGACAAAGTAGATCGCGCCTCGCAGCGGACTATCAAACGAGATGTCCCGCACTGAAGCGCTTATGGCCCCGAACCCCCTAACCGGGTAAAAGCCGCCGTCGATGGTGGTGACGGCTGAACCCGCCCCCTCCCCGACGAGCTCTACATCTCGCTGCAAGGTGACGAATCCGAAGCCCCGCACCGCCGGGCCAAAGTTGAACGCAGTGGGTGTACCGGCTGCGTTTGCCGCCTTGAGCAGCACCGTGCCGCCTTGGTCGACGGCTCTCTGGACGTTCTGCACGTCGGCCGGGTACTGCCCTGTCGGGTAGACCTCCATCGTCGTACTTGCCCGGGCGCCCGACCCGGCGCCGAGCGCGGCGACCGCGAGTAAAACAGCGAGTGCGGTGTTCCTCATCGGCTGATGCTTCCCCCTCCAGATCGGCTGATTCTTCCCCCTCGAATCGGCGAGATCATTCCACCACGCCATCACAATTGCAAGCGCCAGGAGATCCGCTCAGGATCGCAACTCTGGCATCCCGGGCCGGAATGCCCGAACCTTCAGATTCTTCAGCAGTACGCTTCTGCGGCAATGGATCCGAGCACCGCGGCCGCTTGGCGCGACCTTTACATCGGGATGGTAGGGGCCGGCGCATCACTGACTGGCCTGACCTTTGTCGCGATCGCGCTGGACCCGCACCAGATCGAGCGCACACCGCTGCTCCGTTTGCGA
>VBKD01000216.1 GCA_005888075.1 Chloroflexota bacterium | reverse complement strand
CGTCGGCGTCGACCGTTGAATTCAAGTCCAATCTCGACCCACGGCTGCCCATCGTCACCGGCGATCGGGACCGTCTGATCCAGGTCACCAGCAACCTGGTAAACAACGCGGTGAAGTACTCGCCCGAAGGCGGGACCGTGTCGCTGTCGACCAGCGCTGAAGGTGGCTACGCACTGGTCAGCGTGTCCGATACAGGGCTCGGCATCCCGCCCGACGAGATCGGCCACGTGTTCGAGCGCTTCCGGCGCGTCCGGAGCGGCGCCGCGCAGTCGATCCCCGGGACCGGCCTGGGCCTCGCGATCGTTAAGCAGATCGTGGAGATGCATGGGGGCAAGATCTGGGTGGAAAGCGCCGTCGGTCACGGATCGTCGTTCCACTTCACCATCCCACTCGCAGTGGAAAGCCCGACCAAGCCCCGACATGCCTGAGACGGAATTAGCAGGTGGCAAGGCAAGGTTCATCGTGCTCGTTGCCGACGACAACGAGGTCGCGCAGCGGCTCTGCAAGCGTGTGCTGGAGAAGGCGGGGTACCCCGTCTTGATCGCGGGCGACGGGCTGCAGGCGGTCGACGTTGCCATGAAAGACCGGCCTTCGATGATCCTGATGGATGTCGCCATGCCCGGCATCGACGGGCTGGAGGCGATGCGCAGGATCAAGGGCGAGATGCCGTCGATGCCAATCGTGATCGCGAGCGCCCATTCCATGGCCAGCGACCGTGAGCGCTTCCTCGCCGCCGGCGCGGACAACGTCTTGAGCAAGCCGTTCAGGCTGGCCGACCTGATCTCGATCGTCGACCAGCTGGCGACGGCGGTCCGATGAAAGACCTCACCGGCACGAGGCTGGGCCAGTACGAGATCGTTGAACGTCTCGGCGGAGGCGGGATGGCGGTCGTCTACCGCTCCGTGCAGCAGCCGCTAGGTCGCGAGGTCGCGCTCAAGGCGCTCTCCTCAGAGCTGTTTCAAGACGACGGTTTCGTCAAGCGATTTGAGTCAGAGGCGAAGACGCTGGCCAAGCTGGATCACCCCAACATCCTCCCGATCTATGACTTCGAGGTGCTCGATGGCACCGCCTTCTTGACGATGCCGTTGATTCGCGGCGGCACGCTGCGGGACATCTTGAACCGAGGCACGCTGGATCCTTTGACGGCATGGCGTTACCTGCGCGAGATCGGCGACGGGCTGCAGCACGCGCACGACGCGGGCATCGTCCACCGCGATCTGAAGCCGACCAACGTGCTCATTCACACCGATGGACGCGCCATGCTGGCCGACTTCGGCCTGGCCCGCGGCGCGGGACAGCCAACCCACCTCACGACGATCGGGCTCGCCATCGGCACGCCTGGCTACATGGCGCCAGAGCAGGTCATGGGGCACGACGTGGACAAGCGCGCGGACATCTACGCGATGGGCGTGCTGACGTTCGAGATGCTGACGGGTCGGCTGCCGTTTGTCGGGTCGAACCGCATGGAGGTCGCGTACGCGACTGTCAACAACCCGATTCCGTCGGCGGTGAAGATCAATCCCAACCTGCCCGATGAGCTGGACCAGCTGCTGGGCAAGGTCCTGGCGAAGGATCCCGCCCAGCGCCCGCAGACGGTGCGTGATCTTCTCGCTCAGATGGCCCGCCTGCCGCAGAAGCGGAATGCGGCACCTGGTGCGACCGGCGCCGGGGCCGGGGCGGCAGTCATGCAGCGCCCGCCAGCTGGCGGCACGGATCCGGACACCGCCTCCCTGAAGGTCATGCCGGCGGCGACCCCCGTGTCGCCCGCCCCGCCTCCGCCGATGCTGTCCGGGTCGCCTCCGCCCAGCCCCACGGCGAGCGCGACGTCGGCGATCCGGACGCTCGAGCTCATGGGGGTAAAGCCGGCCCGGGCGAGAGGCCGATTCGTCCTCAACTCCCACTTCAGCAACCTGGTTCACGTGGCGCGAGACGTGACTGGCGATCGGTGGCCGGAGGTTGCGTACTCCGCGGGACTTGTGCAGTACGTCGAGCAGGATCCGCCTCACGACGACCAGCTTTCGTCGCCGGTCGAGTCGTTGAGCCGGCTCAACGAAGCCTTCGAGACCATCTATGGTCCCGAGGCTGAGGATCAGATTCGCGCCTGGGGGCGGCGGGCGACGGAGCGGTGGCTGGCCGACGGCAAGCACGGGCTGGGCGGGGCGAGGCGGTTTGTGCCGGGCCGCCAGCGCAAGCTGCTGGGCATCGTCAAGTC
>VBKD01000215.1 GCA_005888075.1 Chloroflexota bacterium | reverse complement strand
GTCTGCCGGCCGGTCCGAAGCCGGTACGTCACCGATACCCAATCGGGCGCGTGGCCCGCCAAAGCCGAGACCGTCCGCTCGAGAACATCGACCTCGGCCTCATCACGGGGCGCCATGAACTCGAACGAGATCGTCGGCCGGCCACGCGCGAGCAGCTTGGCGATGCGCATTTGGGTGGGAACTTTACCTGAGGATCCGCGAATCTCCGACGCGGCGGGTGACTCGCTCCGAGTCGAGATGTTCCAGCAGCGCCAGCACCGGACGCCGGCTCGCGCGCATGCGGTCACGCAGTTGCGCGACGGTGATCGAACCGCTGGACGCGATGATCTCCCGTACCAGCGCGATCGCCGATGCGTACGCGTCCTTGGTGAACGCCAGGTCGTCGCTCACTCGCACTATGTCTCCGCGCTGTGCGAGCGCGCGCACCATCTCTTCTGTCGCGCCGGACTTCTGCATCGCCTCGGCCAGTGATGGGGGAGCCAGAGGCTCGGCACCCAGAACCCGTATCAGCGCGGTCGCGGCTTCGGTTTCGAGGGCAACCTCCTGCTGAGGAATCGCCAGTGAGCCATTGCGCTCGGCGACGCTACCCTGCGCCACCAACGCCTCGACGACCGGGGCGAACGAGGCGGGCGGCACGCCCAACCGGCTTCGCAGCTCCTCACGAGCCATGCCGGAGCGAAGGGGATGTGCGGCGTGATACGAGCCGAGCTCTCGGAGGGCGCGCTCGGTGATTTCCTTCCAGGCCTCGTCGCTGAAGATCCATTCGCCGAGTCTTCGCGCCTGCAGCTTGTCGACGTCGGCCTGAGACGCGAGAGTCGCCTTGAGCAGCGCGCCGACCGTGACACCTCTCGGATATTTGCGCAGCTCTTCCTGCAGGACGTTGCCGGCCGCCCTGCGCATGAGCGATTCGCGGACGGCCGAATCGTGCCGGGGATGCTTTCGAGGACCGAGGTCGACGAAGGTGCCACCCGCGATCGTTTGCGCGGGGCTGGGCAAGCGCAGCACAAAGCGGTCTTGCGCTGCCGCGGCGATCGGCCGGTCCAGGTATATCTGGACCCAGCCGCGGGAGCCGGGGGCGAGCTCATCGCCCTCGAGCAGGATCAGCCGGCAGCCCACCTCGACCGTGCCCGTGTGCAGGAGCAGCTGCGCGCCGTGGCGCACAGCCTGTGGAGCCGACGCGAGCGTCCGCACGCTTGCGTCGATCCTGCGCGTCGGCTTCAGCGTTCCCGGCATGGTGAGCACGTCGCCGCGAGCCAGCTCGTCCTTCTCCACGCCGATGAGGTTGGCCGCGACCCGATTGCCCGCTTCGACCGACTCCACTTTTCTGTTGTGGCGCTGCAGGCCTCGGACCCGCACGCTACGACCCGCGGGCAGGACCTCGAGGTCCTCTCCGACGTTCAGCCGGCCATCGACCAGCGTTCCGGTCACCACCGTGCCGAAGCCGCTGATGGTGAACACGCGGTCGATGGGCAGCCGCGGTCGGCCGAGGTCGCGCCTGGGTTCGGCTCCCGCCAAGAGCACGTCGAGCGCATCCACCAGCTCCGGCATCCGCGCCCCGGTGACCGCCGAGACCGCCAGCACCGGAGCGCCGGCGAGAGATGTTGGGCGTGCGGCCTCGGTGACCTCCGCTGTCACGAGATCGAGCCACTCCTGGTCGACGAGGTCGACCTTGGTCAGAACGATGAGGCCGCTCCGCACCTCCAGCAAATCGAGGATCTCGAGATGCTCGCGCGTCTGCGGCATCACGCCTTCGTCGGCGGCGACGACCAGCAGCACCGCATCGAGACCGTGCGCGCCGGCCAGCATGTTGCGCATGAATCGCGCGTGGCCGGGGACGTCGACGATTCCAATCTCACGGCCGCTCGGCAGCGTCATGTGGGCGAAGCCCAGGTCAATGGTCATGCCGCGCCTCTTCTCCTCGGCGAGGCGGTCGGGATCGATTCCCGTCAGTGCAGTGACCAGCGTGGACTTCCCGTG
>VBKD01000230.1 GCA_005888075.1 Chloroflexota bacterium | reverse complement strand
ATCTAGTCCACATTTACCAAGACGTCTTTCCCTTCCACCTTGACCCCAAACACTCGCTCAGGAATCTGCGCCGGGGGTCCGACAACGGCGCCAGTCCTAACGTCGAACTTTGAGCCGTGTAATGGACACTGAACTACGAAGCCGTCGAGCTTGCCCTTCGCGAGTGGCCCTCCTGCGTGGGTGCATTTGTTGCTGAGAGCATAAAAAGTCCCGTTGACGTTGGCCAGCATCACATCCATTCCGCCAACACTGACCTGCTTCATGCTTCCGTTTGGTATCTCTGGAGTAGCCGCCGCCTTCTCGAACCGCGAACGGTCCGGGCCAAGTGACGCCCCCGCCCGCGCAGACACTTCTGCCGGAACCTCCGGAGCCTTACTCGTGACTTCGATAGACATCTTCGCCAGCTCGCTCGGGTTCAGCGATGCAAGCATCCACTTCATAAAGCCGGTGAACCGGTCAGGAGACAGATGCCCTGACATCGCGTCCCTGATTGATATGAGTTGGTCATCAGTTAAGTACCTATTCAATAGCGGAATCAGTTCCTTCTCTTCGCGAACCAAATGAGTCATGTATCGGGCAAAGAAGTCATTAACAGCGAGAGTGAGTTTTTTTCCTCCGGCAATCCGTTGAGCTGAGGATTCGACCCCTTTTAGTTCATCGCACATCGTCGAAATGTTTCGCAACTCCGTGGCAAACTCGTGGTGTTCCCCTAACAAGTCGCTGATCAGCTTCGAATCAGACTTTTCAGCTGCGGGAAACAGATAGAGGTCCTCTGCCCTGGCGTGACTGTGCAGGAGGCAAAGTATGCAACTCGCGGAGAGAGCTGAAGAAAACTCGTAAATCAGCTCGTTCAGCAGAAGCTGGCTCTCAGCGCCATCGGAAAAATCTGTGGTTTGCAGCCTACCTCCAACGTCGTAGATCATTGAACGAAGGGCTTTGTGAATTGGCGTTAGGAAGTCGACAGAAGACAACTGCTTTTGTCCTTCACTTAGTGCCATTGTTTGTTTCTATCTCCCTTTGTTGGCGGCACGCGGAAATGACTGGCGTAGGCGTCGAGCCCGCGCTGGTAGCGGGCAGTGTCGGAGTTGTTGGCGTGCCGACTCGACGAGCTAGACATAGGCGGTGATTCACGTCTTACCCGCATCGTCGGGATTAGGAGCTGCTCGCCGGCGGTCGCGGCCAGCGGCAACATACCTCCCGAGTTGTCTGTACGCCTTGAGGATTCGGGTGCGCCGGGCATGGATGGCCACCCGCGCCGGCTGCGATCGCAACCAACCAAGTGAGTCGGGGTGCGGGTGCTTGCGGTGGCGCCGATGGCGGCGTACGTCCGTTAGAGCCGACACAAATGTTATGGTACACCCTAAGATTGTCGATCGCAACTCCGTTGCAACCGATGGCGACCGAGGGACTACGGGCGCGCAAGAAGGCGCGCACGCGACAGTTGATCGCGGATTGCGCGGCACGGCTGTTTGCGGAGCGAGGCTACGAGAACGTCGCCGTGAGCGACGTGGCACGCGAGGCAGACGTAGCCGAGCAGACCGTATACAACTATTTCCCGACCAAGGCCCAACTGGTCACAGATCGGGACGAGCTGGTGCGGGAGAAGTTCGCGGAGCTGATTCGCTCTCGGCCAGCCGGCGTTACTCCTGCGGTCGTAATTCGCGACTTCGTCCTCGAGACGCCCGGCATGATTCGTGACATCCCGCCGGACCAATGGCGCGGTGAGATCGGCTATCTCGCCGCAATCAGCCCAGCCGTTCGTGGGCTGATGCTCGAGGTGATCGACGGGCAGGCGGCTGTTATCGCGCAGGCAATTGCCGACACCTCGGATGTCCGTCCCGAGATTGCAAGGCTGCAGGGGATAGCGCTGGGAAGCGTTTTCCACATCATCATCGAGGAAGCCGGCGAGCGGACCCGGGCCGGCCAAAGCCAGGCAAGGATTGCTAGAGAGATCCGGAGAATCGCCGAGAATCTCCTTGACGAGCTCGAGCGGTGGTTCGAAGCGTCGCGACGCTAGGTCGCTATCAAGGTCGCGACTTTGTCATTAATAGGAAAGGCTCCGGACGCTCACGACCCGTGCACCGTACCCTGGGTGAGGCACGCCCCTGCCGTACAGACCATAGATACGGGCCTTTGGGCATCT
>VBKD01000094.1 GCA_005888075.1 Chloroflexota bacterium | reverse complement strand
GAAGGTCGAGTTGTGGATGCGTTGGGGAAAAGTAATGCCCCAAGAGACCTTCCTGTTTACCCTGAAGTCCCCTATGCGTTTTTCGGTTTCCATCCCGGATTGCTCCGATCCTTCCACCTACTCGACGTTCGGTATCCTCAGGTTTACCGTACTCAGCCGCTTGGGGCGACGCGAAACTTAACAGTCGTATAAAGAAGCGTCAACAAATAAAAAAGTCGCATTACAATGAGCCGCACAAGAGAGCGCGAAGGAGTACTGATATGCGCGAGGTAGTCATCGTCGAAGCGGTCCGCAGCCCGATCGGGCGGCGCGACGGAAAGCTCAAGGACATTCATCCCGTCGTCCTCGGTTCCCTGGTTTTGAAAGACGTGGTGCAGCGCGCGGGCATCCAACCGGAGCAGGTCGAGGACGTCGTCTTCGGCAACGTCACCCAGGTTGGCGAGCAGAGTCTCAACATCGGACGCAACGCGTGGCTGGCCGCGGGCTTCCCATTCACGACGCCCGCGACGACGGTCGATCGCCAGTGTGGCTCGAGCCAGCAGGCGATCCACTTCGCCGCCAACCTCATTCAGTCGGGCGTTTGCGACATCACCATCGCCGGCGGCGTCGAGTCGATGACGCGTGTACCGATGGGCTCCAACGCCGTTTCGCCCGGGACGCCGTTTCCGCCCGAGCTGATGGAGCTCTACGACATGGTCCCGCAAGGCATCTCGGCCGAGCTGATGGCCCGGAAGTACGGCGTCTCCCGAAGGGAGATGGACGAGTTCAGCGTCATCAGCCACCACCGTGCAGCCGAGGCGACCGAGAAGGGCTACTTCCAGTCGCAGATCATGCCGGTCGAGGTTCCGCTCAACGGAAACGGGTCGCACGAGCTGTTCGCGAAGGACGAAGGGATCCGGCCCAAGGCCAACTACGAGGCGACCGCCGCGCTGAAGCCCGCCTTCAATCCGGAGCACTCGATCACTGCGGGCAACTCGAGCCAGATCTCGGACGGCGCGGCCGCCGTCCTCCTCATGTCGCTGGAGAAGGCCAAGCAGCTTGGGATCAAGCCACGGGCCCGTATCCGTGCCCAGGCCGTGGTCGGGACGGACCCGATCCTGATGCTGGAGGGACCGATCCCTGGCACCGCCGCGGTGCTGAAGCGCGCCGGCCTCGACCTGGACAGCATCGACCTCTTCGAGGTGAACGAGGCTTTCGCCTCCGTGGTGCTCGCGTGGCAGAAGGAGACCGGCGCCGACCTCGCGAAGACCAACGTCAACGGTGGCGCCATCGCGGTCGGCCATCCGCTGGGCGCCTCCGGCGCGATCCTGATGAACCGTCTTCTCTACGAGCTCGAGCGGCGCGACCTCCGCTACGGCCTGCAGACGATGTGCTGCGGCGGCGGGCTGGGCACCGCGACGATCATCGACCGAGAAATCGAATGAGCACCTTCTCGTCGCTCGGCGACCTCCGGCCTTACGTGCTGCGAGAGGGAATCACAGCGCGGGCCGTCAGAGGCGATCGCATGACGCTGGCGGTCGTCGACCTGGAACCGGGCGCGGTCCTACCGGAGCACCATCACGAGAATGAGCAGCTGGGTTTCATCATCGCCGGGACGATGACGTTTCGAATCGGTACTGAGACGCGTGAGCTGCGCGCGGGCGACACGTATGTGATCCCGAGCCATGTGCCGCACCAGGCGAATGCCGGCCCGGACGGCGCGACTGTGGCCGATGTGTTCGCGCCGATTCGCGCCGACTGGGAAGACCTGACAAGGCTAGAACCCACTCCCGGACTGTGGCCGTAGCAATTTAGGCAGCGGCCTCGATAGGTACGGCGAGTCGACCACGTAGCGCAGCAGCCGTTTCTCCCACCGACCGGTTCCTTGGACACCGACCCGGGGCGTCACAAAGATCCGGCTCTTCGGAGCTCCGTCATCCAGCACGTATAGGTCCGGAGGCTGCAGCGGCGCACCGTTCAGCGCCCGGTCGATCTTAAGCGCACGGGTGACGAGGCCGGGGCCGCTGCACCGGCCGACCCCGGGCCCGGGCTCGAGGGCTCGGACGAGCACCGCCTGGGGCGCGCCCGCCTCCCGGGTCACGAAGTTCAGGCACCAATGCATGCCATAGGTGAAGTACACGTAGGCGTGTCCGGCAGGGCCGAACATCACCTCCGTGCGAGCGGTGCGGCGGCCGCCCTTCGAATGCGCGGCCAGGTCGTCCGGTCCCAGGTACGCTTCGACCTCGACGAGCCTGCCCCACAGCGTCTGGCCGTCGACCTCGCGGACCAGCACCTTGCCGAGCAGCTCCCGCGCCACGGCGATCGTGTCCCGCTCGAAGAACGCCGCGTCGAGGACCTTCCCCGCTGGTGCGCTCAGGCTTTGAGCTCGCCCACTTTCTTGCGCGCCGCCTGGCGCCGGCGCTTGTCGACGTACAGGTTCTTGTCAGCGCTCTCGTACATCGCCTGCCAGTCCATGCCCGGCCGCCACGCGGTGATCCCGATGCTGAACTCCACCCGCACCGGCATCTTCTCGTCATTTATGTGCTCGAGCGCCTCTCGCACACGGGCGCCGACCTCACGCGCGTCACGCTCATCCGCCTCCGGCATGGCGACACCGAACTCATCGCCGCCCAGCCGGCCGCTCGTGTCGGTTGCGCGTACCTCGCGCTGCAGCTCCTGCGCCAGCAGCCGGATCGCTTCATCGCCGACGTGGTGCCCGTAGGTGTCGTTGATGTCTTTGAGGTTGTCGAGGTCCAGCATCATCAGCGCCAGACGCCGCTTGTGTCTCTGGGCGGCCGCCACGGCGCGGTCGATTGCACGCTCGAACTCGGGGCGATTGGCCAGCCCGGTCAGGTAGTCGGTGCGCGCTTCCTTCGTGTGCTGGCGGGCGCGGTCGAGAGCGACGGCGATCTGGTCCGCCACCGCGGCCACGAATTCCAGGTCGCTGGACTCAAAGGTTCGGGGCAATCGCGTCGCCACCGTCATCGCGCCCAGCAAAACCCCTTTCGTGCGCAGCTCGGCGCGGATCGCGCTCCACTGGCCGGTGATGCGGTCGACCCGCGACTCGGCGGGACCGGAAGAGACCTCGACCACCTTCAGCAGACCGGACCGGCCGGTGTCGGAGAACTCCTCCTCTTCGCCGGGCTGCATCCCGATCGTCTTGGCGAGCTTCAGCCGCGCTCCCTCGCGCACCCACACCGCTCCCGCCTGGAGACCGAGAACCTTGAGCGTCTCGCGCAGCCCGACCTCGGCGATCTCGGTCACATCGAGGGAGCGCCCGAGCGCGCTGGCGATGTGGTAGAGCCCGTGAAGCTCACTCTGCCGCGCGCGATGGCGCGTCTCGGTGTAGTCAAGGTAGCCGCGGATGAAGCTGGAGTTCATGTGCTCGAGCACGTCGCCAAGACGGCTTTGGGCCATGAAGAGCACCTCGTCGGCGAACTCGTTGTCCCCGAGCCTTTCGGTGAGCCGGGCCATGACCGAGCGCCTGAAGATAGCCAGGCCCTCCATGAGCGATTCGAGCGGCACGCCCTTTTCGGCGTACCGGCGCGCCGCCTCACGCGCCAGCGAGTAGTACTCGGTCCAAGGCAGCTTGGAATCGGGTCTCAGGCTCCGAAAAAGGGCCTGGAGGAAGGAGGTCGACGTCTTGACCAGCTCGTCGGCGGAACCGTCCTTGTAGCCTTTCAACAGCTCCGGCTCGATCGCCCCGACGACTTCGGCCGCAACGATTCCGCTCTCGGTCGCATCAGCCGAAAGGGTGTCGGCGAGCTCGGTGAGGAGCTCGCTAGCCCGCTGTGTCATATCGGCGCACTATAGAGTGAGGAATACACCGTAGCCCCCACGTTTGCATGTAAATAAACCTGTAAGAGGCAATGATGGCAACAGTTACCAGAGGTTCCATAGGAAAGATCGAAGAAGTCCTGGGCCAAGACGCCCAGAGCTTGCTCGAGTACAAGTCAACGACTGTCCCGAAGGAGCAGCTCCACCTACCGGGACCCGACTTCGTAGACCGCGTTTGGAAGGACAGCGACCGGCCGACGAGGGTGCTGAGGAGCCTGGAGTCGATGCTCGACCACGGCCGGCTTGCCGGGACAGGCTACCTCTCGATTCTCCCGGTCGACCAGGGAATCGAGCACAGCGCCGGCGCCTCGTTCGCGCCCAACCCGATCTACTTCGACAGCGGGAAGATCGTCGAGCTGGCGATCGAGGCCGACTGCAACGCGGTCGCTTCGACCTTTGGCGTCCTGGGCTCGGTCGCGCGGCGCTACGCCCACAGGATCCCGTTCATCTGCAAGATCAATCACAACGAGCTGCTGACCTATCCCAACCACTTCGACCAGATCCTGTTTGGAACGGTCAAGGAAGCATGGGAGATGGGCGCTGTGGCCCTGGGCGCGACGATTTACTTCGGCTCAGAGGAGTCGGACCGCCAGCTGCAGGAGATCGCGGTGGCATTTCACGCGGCGCACGAGCTCGGCATGGCGACTGTGCTTTGGTGCTACGTGCGCAACAACGCCTTCAAGAAGGACGGGGTGAACTACGAGACCGCGGCCGACCTTACAGGACAGGCCAACCACCTCGGAGTCACCATCCAGGCGGACATCATCAAGCAAAAGCTGCCGGACACCAACCGTGGCTTTGAAGTCATCGGGTTCGGTAAGACGGCGCCCGCCGTCTACAACAAGCTGACGACTGAGCACCCCATCGATCTCTGCCGTTACCAGGTGATCAACAACTACATGGGGCGAGCCGGTCTCATCAACTCGGGGGGTGAGTCCAAAGGCGCAGAAGACCTGAAAGAGGCTGTCCGCACCGCCGTGATCAACAAGCGAGCGGGCGGCATGGGTCTGATCAGCGGCCGCAAGTCGTTCCAGCGTCCGATGAAGGAGGGTGTCGAGTTACTACACGCAATCCAGGACGTGTATCTGAATCCGGCGGTGACCATCGCGTAAAGCTCGCGTTCCTCGGTAGCGGGTCGGCCTTTTCGCTCGACCGCTACAACGGGGCGGTGGTTGTCAACGGCAGGTTGCTGCTCGATGGCGGTGCGCCGTTGCTTCCGCACATGCATCGCATCGGCATCGATCCGGGAGCCATCGATGTTGTGTTCCTCACCCATTTCCATGGTGACCACACGCTGGGTCTGCCGCCTTTTGTCCTCCATCGCGTTTTCGTCGACCGGCGGCCGCTGATCTTCGTAGGGCCGGCCGGCATCGCCGACCATCTCGAAAAGCTGTGGGAGATCAGCTGGGGCGAGGACTGGACGAGGATGAAACGGCAGTTCAAGGCGAAGTACGTGACGGCCAAACGCTCGGGTACGGTGGCGGGCATCAAGTACGAGAGCGTCAGGCTCGACCATGGCACGATGGGCGGCAACGGGTACCGGCTGCACCTCGACGGCAGGCTGCTCGCCTATTCAGGTGACTCCGAGCCCACGGCCCCACTCGACGAGCTGGTCGATGGCGCCGATATCGCGATCGTCGAGGCGACCGGACCCGGCGACGTCGTCACCCATACGAGCTGGGAAGCCGCGGCCGAGCTGAAGAAGCGGCATCCCAAGACTCGCTTCTTCTTCAACCACGTCTACGCCGGCAGCGTGCCGGGCGCGGTCAAAGACCTGCAGGTGGTCCAGGTCTGAGCCGCAGGAACAGCCCCTCGGTGCTGGTCGGCGCCGTGGCGGGCGGCGTTGCGGGCGCGGTCGTTTTCGGCGTGTTCGTCGGGGCGGGACTGTTGCTCACGAGCCGGGTCGCCAATCCCATTCCGCTGATCGCCCTCGTGATCGCCGGCGCTTATGCGGGGTGGCTGCTGGGCGTGATCGTGTTCGGCGCATTACGCGGCACCGACGAGGCCGGTGGGGCCGATGGGGCCGACGAAGCAGATGGAGCCGATCACCCAACTTGACCGCGGACCAGATATCAACCAAACCGTTGCTCGACAAGCTCGGCGTTAAGCCGGGCGCGAAGGTCGCGGTGGTCAACCTCGACGAGGCCTGGTTCATGAAGCTGCTGCGAGGACGCACGGCAGACATCACGAGCGGCAAGCCGCGCCGGCGGTGCGACCTCGTTTTCATCGGCGCCGTCGACGTCTCGGACCTCAAACGGCTGCACGAAGCCAAGCACTGGATCGAGCCCAACGGAGCCATCTGGGTCGTGCGTCCCAAGGGCGGGCGCAGCGCGCTGCGTGACACCGACCTGATCGACGCCGGCCTGTCGGCCGGGCTGGTCGACAACAAGATCGCAAGCTTTTCCGACACGCAAGGAGCCATGCGTTTTGTCTTCCGTTTGAGAGATCGACCGAAATGACCGTGCAGATCCGATTCGCCGAGCGCGCCGATGTGGATGTGATCGAGAAGCTGATTCGTGACCTCGCGCGCTACGAGAAGCTCGAGCACGAGGTGACCATGACGAGGGAACTGCTCGACAGGTCCCTGTTCGGCTCTCGTCCGTACGCCGAGACGCTGCTGGCCGAAGACGACGGGACGGCGGTGGGGTTCGCTCTCTTCTTTCACAACTTCTCGACCTTCCTCGCCAAGCCCGGCATTTACCTCGAGGACCTGTTCGTGGTCCCGGAGCAGCGCGGTCGCGGCATAGGACGGGCTTTCCTCCAGCGCCTGGCTCGAATAGCGGTCGAGCGCGATTGCGGCCGGCTCGAATGGGCGGTGCTGGATTGGAACCGCGACGCCATCAATTTCTACGAGCGTCTGGGGGCCAAGCCGAAGTCGGAATGGACCGTCTACCAGCTGGCCGGCGAGTCGCTACACGCGCTTGCCGGACAATAGACGGACGATGGGCATGGAAGTCCTCCGGCCGAAGGAGCTGGACACGCATCCGGGCGATGAGATCATCGGTTGGGCGCGCGACCAGCTGGGCATCGCCGAGTCCATCCTCGACAACCCCGGAGGTGGCTTGCTGTTCGCGACTCAGACCATGGGCCAGGTGCGTGCGGCGCTGCAGGAACGGGACCTGGACCGCTGGCATGAGGTGGTTAGCGAGCTCGAGCGCGCCGAGGATGCCGCCGTCCGCCGTGAATTCCCCACCGCCCGCAAGCTTGTCGACGAAGCGCTGAAGAAGCTCGGCTAGGAGCATGCGTCGGCAACGGCGGTAGGTTTCGCGGTGTGACTGAGCTGGAGCTCTTGGCGTCCGGCCGGGATGCGGATGTCTTCGCTCTCGACGCGGAGCGCATTCTCCGTCGCTATCGCGGCGACGGTGACGTGACCGCTGAGGCCGCGGTGATGGTCTACGTGGACGAACTTGGATTCCCAGTACCCCGGGTCTACTCCGCGGAGGGCACCGATCTGATTCTCGAACGGCTGACCGGCCCGACCATGTTGCATGCTCTCGGCGCGGGACAGATGAGCGCAGTGACGGGTGCGGAGCTGCTCGCCGACCTGCATGAGCGCCTCCACTCCTTACCGCCGCGGATGCCGCACAAGCCCGGCGATCGCGTGCTGCACCTGGACCTGCATCCGGCCAATGTCATCCTCGAAGCGCGCGGGCCGGTTGTGATCGACTGGCGCAACGCCAGTCAGGGCCCACCGGAGCTGGACCTCGCTGTGTCCGCGCTGATCCTCGCGCGCGTCGCGGTCGACTCCACGCACGAGGCGACCGCAGTCGCCGACGTGTTCCTGCCAGTGTTCCTAGCCTCCGTCGGCCCCGTGCCGTCCGAGGCGCTGGACCAAGCTGTGCGGCTGCGCCGAGCAGACTCGAACACCACGACCCGCGAGATCGATTTGCTGGGCGAGGCAATCTCCGCGATCGGGGAATACCAGGCAGGGTCTCCCTCGTAGCGCGCATTGTGGAGCCCGGTCAGCCGCCGGCCGCCGCCTCCAGCGTCGCCTCGAATCCTGCGGCGCCTTTGTGCCCGCTGAAGGGACCTGCCGCCGGCAATGTGAGGCCGGCTTCTCGATAGCGCTGGATCGCGGCGCGAACCTGCTGTTCGTCCCCGATTCCCGCAAAGTCGTCGAGCATGCCTTCGGTGATCGTCCCTGCATCGAGCTGCTCCTTGTATCCGGCGACGTCCAGGACTTTGCGGTAGTAGGGGAGGCTCGCATAACGCGACACGACTGGCCGGAACACATCGAGCGCGGCGGCCCGGTCCGACGTCAGGCACACGGGCACATGCGCGACGATCTCGAAACCGTCGAGCGATTTACCCACTCGCTCTCGCGCGGCTTTGACAATGGGTACGACGTGCTCGCGGATGTAGTTTGGTGCGCACATCCAGAGGACCACTCCATCCGTCATCTCGCCGGCGAGGTTGAGCATTCGCGAGCTGAGGGCCGCGATCATCACGGGCAAGATGCGGGGGCGAGGTGCTGAGTAACTCCAGTGCGCTGAGAAGTGCTTGCCCTCGAAACTGCAGGCGCCCTCCCTCAGTGATGTCTGCACGATGGTGAGGTACTCGCGCATCGCTTCGACCGGCTGGTCGAGGCGCAGGCCCCACATGCTTTCGACCGTCACCTTGTGGCTGACGCCGAGTCCGAGGATGAACCTTCCCCTTGTCATCTCGTCGAGCGTGGCGGCCATCTGCACCATCGCTGTCGGGTGGCGCGTGTAGATGGGGAGCACGCCCATCCCGAACTTGATCCGCTCTGTGGCCGCTGCGTATGCCGCGACGACCAGCGACGCGTCTCTTGCGTCGGGTAGCTGGGAGAGCCAGACGGACTC
>VBKD01000228.1 GCA_005888075.1 Chloroflexota bacterium | reverse complement strand
CGATCCATCGACGCAGTCAGTTGATCTCCGCGTCAAGGTCAGCGGACTGCTTCAGGAGCACGCGTACCTGTCGACCATGGCCTCCGACGCGCAGATCAACGCACGCAATGCCGACAAAGTTGGCGCAACCGCGGCTCTCGCAACCAACGTGGATGCCATCGCAGTCGCCCTGCACAAAGGCGACGCCGCGTTCAAGCAAGTTTGGGCCGACCGCGTCGTGGCCCTCGATGCATACGCGGCCGGCGGCGACGCGGAATCCAAGCGAGCTTTGAGCGAAGCCTTCGTCCAGCAGCTGTCATCCCGCACCGGGATCCCGTCCGTACCGATCGCGGATCAAGTCAACGCGACGATCAAGGTGATCGATGATCAGCGGGCCAAATCGTTCAATTCGCTGGCCGACGACGACCGGTCCGCGGCGAGCACGATGCAGCCGGTTGCCGAGGCCTTAGTCCAGGGCTGACTCGATGATCTCGAGACCCGTCGCGGCCTCCTCGGGGTTCAAGATCAGCGGCGGGCTGATGCGCACCGCGCGCGAACCGGCGGTCAAGAGAAGGAGTCCTCGCTCAAACGCCGACTGAACGAGGCGGGCTGCCAGCTCGGGAGTCTTGAGCTCCAGAGCCAGCATCAGGCCACGGCCTCGCACGTCGGTCACATCCTTGTGGTTGGCCGTGATCTCGCGCAGACCGTCCTGGAGCCGAGCACCGACTCGCGCCGCGTTCTCCATCAGGCCGTCCTCCAACAGGTCCAGGGTCGCCAGCCCAGCCGCGCACGCGACCGGGTTGCCTCCGAACGTGCTGCCGTGGGATCCAGGCGGCCAGCTCATCTGCTCGGCGCGCGCGATGAAGGCGCCCAGCGGCAGGCCCGAGGCGATGCCCTTGGCGAGGCACACGATGTCCGGCTCGACCCCGGTGTGCTCCACTGCCAGCAGCTTTCCGGTGCGGCCCATGCCGGACTGCACCTCGTCCGCGACCAGCAAGATGCCGTGCTTGAGCGTCAGCTCGCGCAGGCGGGGCAGGAAATCGTCGGGGGGCACGAGGTAACCGCCTTCACCTTGAATGGGCTCGACGAAGACCGCGGCCACGCTTTCCGGCGGGGCAACTGTCGCGAAGAGCTCTTCGATGCGCTTGAGAGAGTCGTCGGTGGTGATGCCGCGGGAGGCGGCCGGAAAGGGCGCGTGAAACACGGATGACAGCAGAGGAGCAAATCCGCGACGCTGGCTTGCTTTCGAAGCCGTGAGCGACAACGCGCCGAACGTGCGGCCGTGAAATCCGCCGATGAAGGCGATGTAGCTTGGCCGGCCGCTCGTATACCGTGCGAGCTTCATCGCGCCCTCGATCGCCTCAGCGCCCGAGTTCGTGAAGAAGACACGCGCGGGCGTGCCGGGCAGGATCTTGGCCTCCAGCCGTTCGGCCAGCTCGATCTCGGAGCTGTAATAGAAATCAGTGCCCGACATGTGAAGGAAGCGCCGAGCCTGCTCCTCGATCGCGGCGACGACCTTCGGATGCGAATGGCCGGTGGTGACGACGGCTATGCCGGCGGTGAAGTCGAGGAAACGGTTGCCGTCGACGTCTGTGACCCAGCACCCTTCACCGCGGTCCATGACGAACGGGTACGCGCGGGTGAAGCTGGGCGACATCGCCCGTGCATCGCGGGCGATCAGCTCGGCAGCCTTGGGGCCCGGAAGTTGTGTCTTGATGACAGGCTTCACCGGCGGCAACGTATCAGAATGTCAAGATGGCCAAGGCAGCAACCAAATCTTTCGCGATCCGTCCGGCGACCCGGGACGACCTGAAAGCGATCGTCGGCCTGTACAACTGGGCCGTCAATCAGACATTCGCCACCATCGACTCCGAACCTCTCGACACCGAAGAGGCCGCCGCGTGGTGGGAGGCGCACGGCAAGCGCTCCTACCTCCTGGTCGCCGTCGAGGACCACGGCGTGATCGGATGGGCTCGATTGCTCCCCTGGAAGCAGCGCGGGTTCGACGTCGTCGAGAGCCTTGTCTATGTCGACCCGGTTCACCACAGCCGCGGGATCGGGAGTGGGCTTTTGAAGGATCTGATCAAACATGCGCGGGGCCTTGGCTACCGGACGATCGTGGCGAGCATCGCCAAGGACAACCGGGCGGGGCTGGCCCTCTACTCGAAGCTCGGTTTCGACCACGTGGGCACGATCCGCGACGCGGCGCACAAGTTCGACCGCTGGATGGACATCACCCTCGTGCAGAAGAGTCTGGAGTCCTAGGCTTTCGGTCGTTCGGCCCCGATCACGAGGCGAAGGACGACGGAAGTTGGAAAGAGAGGGAATCGACCGCTTTTGAAAGCCGAT
>VBKD01000227.1 GCA_005888075.1 Chloroflexota bacterium | reverse complement strand
GACCTCGCCGAGGACATGTCTTTCGAGGAGGTCGCCTACCTCCTGTGGCACGGCGCGCTCCCCACACGAGCGGAGCTGGACTCGCTCACTCTCGAGCTCGCCGGCTCACGAGGCTTGACGCCCGCGGCCCGAGCCACCCTGGAGGCGCTGCCGACCGACACGGACCCGATGGACGTCCTGAGGAGTGTGGTTTCGGTGCAGGGCGTGGAGCACAGGCTGGAGAAACCATCGATACCGCTCGCGATCCACGCCACGGCCTCGTTCCCGACGATCCTCGCCGCATTTCGCCGCCGGCAGCTCGGGCTGGAGCCGGTCGAGCCGCGCGCGGACCTGGGCCACGCGGCGAACTATCTCTACATGGTCAACGGCAAGGAGTCGAGCCCCGAGCTAGTGCGTGCGCTCAACACCTATCTTGTGCTCCTTGCCGACCACGGCATGAACGCGTCCACCTTCGCGGCGCGCGTCATCGCCTCCACCGAGTCGGACCTCGCCTCGTGCCTGGTGGGAGCAATCGGCGCTCTCAAGGGTCCTGCCCACGGCGGCGCGCCGTCGCAGGTCATCGAGCAGCTGGAGGAGATTGGCACGGCGGAGAATGCCGAGCGCTGGCTGCGCGACGCACGAAAGCAAAAGGTTCGTTTCATGGGCTTTGGACACCGTGTCTACCGCACCTACGATCCGCGCGCCAGGATCCTCAAAGCCATGTGCGAGCGGCTCAACCCCGATTTCTACAAGCTGGCGTCGAAGGTCGAGGAAACCGCCC
>VBKD01000092.1 GCA_005888075.1 Chloroflexota bacterium | reverse complement strand
CACGCGCCATCGGGGGTGAGACATGGGCACAACGGTCCGTTCCCGGAACCACTCGATGCGAAGGGGTCTTCTTGGTGCAGCTTCCATTCTTCTGGCCGGCGTGGCCCTCCTCGCGCCTGCATCGATCCCATCTGTTGCGGCGGCGGGCTGCATTTCGACCAGCGACTGTCTCTCCAAGATGACGCTGGCCGAGAAGGCGGGTCAGATGCCCCAGGTCGCCAACACTTACCTCAGATCCAACTCCGACATCGCGACCTACGGGCTTGGCTCCGTTCTGAGTGGAGGCGGCGGGGGGCCGAACGGCGCGGGCGGCACGGCGAGCCAGTGGAAGACGATGGTCGACAACTTCCAGAGCTACGCGCTGCAGAGCCGCCTGGGCATCCCTCTGCTCTACGGCGTCGACGCCGTGCACGGCAACAACAACATCTCCGGCGCGGTCATCTTCCCGCACAACATCGGAATGGGCGCGAGCCGCGACGCGGCACTTGTGCAGCAGGAGGAGGACATCACCCGTCAAGAGGTGCTGGGATCAGGCATTCGCTGGTCTTTCGCGCCGTGCGTCTGCGTTGCGCGCGACGACCGCTGGGGGCGGACCTACGAGAGCTACGGCGAGGATCCATCCGTGGGGAACCCACTGGCGTCCGCAGCCGTCACTGGTTTCCAAGGGACCTCGTTGAGCACAACCTCGGTGCTCTCCACTGCGAAGCATTTCGTCGCCGATGGCGGCACCAAGTACGGCACCGGCAGCAGCGGCTACCTGATCGATCAGGGCGACGCGCAGATCACCGAGGCCGAGCTCGATGCCGTTCACCTACCGCCGTTC
>VBKD01000093.1 GCA_005888075.1 Chloroflexota bacterium | reverse complement strand
GTCCCAATCCATAGGTGAGCTGGGCTTGCGCCAGAGGCACCAGCCAGCCGACCAGACCGCTTGCCGCTCCGAGCGGGATGGCGATGCGGGCTCGCGGCTCTGCCACACCGATCGCCAAGCCGACCGCAAACGGCACCCACCAGGCGCTGAGCATCACCCCCGCCGCAGCAAGGATCACGCCGAAAGCCAGGATCGCGAGCTGTCTTTTCCTCATGGCTTGAGATCCCACGTCTTGGCGCCGGCCGCCGATGCGGCCTCATCTGCGCTCAGCATCGGTTCCAGCAGTCCGTTCCACCACGTGTACGCTCGGTTCGTGTACCAGTCAGAAGCCGGATTCTCACTCTGGCCACCGGGGTAGATGCCGTTGAAGGTACGAGTGCACCAGTCAACGACCATGCGCCAGCTGGGGCCCGACGTCGAGTTGTAGTCGCCTGCGGCGAGTGGCGTGAATTTGTCGCCACGATCAGGCTTGGGACCATAGCTCAGGCCCTGGATCCGAGCCAGGTTCTCGAGCTCACGTGTATGGATCCGGCCCCAGGTCCAGGCTTTCGGATCAGAGCCAAGTTTGGCGGCCAGCGACGAGACCGCCTTGTGAAATGCCTTGCGTTCCGCATCGGGTGCTGTCCGCGAACCGACGCCCGGGGCGCTGAAGGCCCGGTTGGTCGGGTCGGCGAGCGTCCAGGTCTCGAGGTCCTGGCCCAGCATGTCGTCGACCTCTTGCCTGTTCAGGCGAACCGATCGCGATTTCCACCACGGATCGAACGTCTCGCTCAGGTATGACTGCCAGAACGTCCACCAGATGGAGGCCGCGGCTGAGTTCGTCTCCATCCGGTAGTCCCACGTGGCAAGCAGATCCTTCGCCTTCGTTTCCTTCGAATCCAGCGCATGACCGGAGAGCGCTTTGAGAAGCACCGGCACTATCTCCGAAGCCAGGAAGTCCCGGGTGTCGGTTTGCAGGGCGCTCATGTCGGCCGCGGTGAACTTGCCCGTCCGATTCAAGACACGATGAATCTCGTTGGCCCGGTAGCCGGGGTCGTAGAAGTTCGATGCGGTTCCGAGGTAGTAGGGATAGTTTGGGCTCACCTGCCACTGATTGGCCGACCAGATGACGCCATCGGGCGGGTCGTAGACCTGCGGGATATCGTCGTACGGAATCGTGCCGGTGATGTCGTACTCGCCGGTGCCCGGCATGGGCAACCACGGCTGGCCCTTGGCGACCTGGGGGAAGTAGCCCGCGGAAATGAGTCCGATGTGACCCTGGTCGTCCGCGTAGGCGAAGTTGTGCGTCGGCGAGTGCCAATCGCGAAGCGCATCGCGAAATCCCTGCCAGCTGGTGGCCTGGCCGACGTGCATGAGGGCGGTGAGGTCCGGAGACGGGAGGTTGCCCGCCCACCACACCGATGTGGTCAGTCCCCGCTCCGTGATGACGGGACCGTGGACGCTCAACTTGACCGTCAGGCTCTGCGCCTGTCCGCCCAGCACCGGAATGTCGTAGGTGACCGTCTTGTATTTCTGCCAGGCGCCTTGCCAGAAGTACTGGTTCGGGTGCGCTGCGTCCTCCTTCTCCTCGTAGAAGAACGTCTGCTGATTCATGGCGTCGGTCAGGCTCCACGCGATGTGCTGGTTGTGGCCGATCGTGATGCCTGGCGTGCCGGGGATGCTCACGCCGCTCATGTGGAAACCAGGCGAGTCCATCGTCAGCTGGAACCAGATCGACGGCAGGGTCAGGTGGAGGTGGGGGTCGCCGGCAAGGAGCGCTCCGCCGCTGGCACTTCTCGAGCCGGATACCGCCCAGTTGTTGCTGGCTCCCACTTTCGCAACAAGGCCAGGCGGAAGCGCCGCCAGCCGGTCATAAAGCGCGGCCGCGGTTTCGGCTTCGGCATCGCTCACCTCACGCATGGTCTGGATCGGCGCCTTACTGGGAGCGCGATACGGTCCCGGGTCGTATGGCGACTGCTGGTTCGGTGGCAGAACTGGGAACCACTCCGAGGTCAGGTCGCGGCCGAGCGACTTGTTGAGCAGAGCGAGCATCAACGGCGTATCGCTGAAGTTCAGAACCTGCGTCTCATCGCCCTTGATCACGAGGGTGTCGATCGCAGTCCAGGGCTTCGGCTGGTATCCGAGGATGGCGAACATCGCATCGAGCTGATGCGATGACCGGGCTTCGTCGATGCGGTCGTTGACGCCCTTGGCGTATGCAACGATCGCGTCTCGAGTCGGATCGCCCTCAGGCATCTGGTTCCACTCCGTTTGAGCCGTGCGGAGCAGCCCCAGCTGCAGCTCGAAGCGGTCGACGTCCAGCGCGGCCTTGCCGACTATCTCGGAAAGCCGGCCTTCGCCCTGCCTCCGCATCAGGTCCATCTCGAACAGGCGGAACTTCGCGTGCACATACCCGGTGGCGAGGAACAGGTCGTGATCGGTCTGGGCGACGATGTGCGCGGTTCCGTCGGGCTCCAGGGTCACGCGAGCGGGCTGCTGCAGGCCCGCCAGGTGGAGCGTGCCGCTGCTCACCTGGGCGTCCGCGGCCATCGTCCAGGCGCCGGTCACCGGGTTGAATGCAGGCCCGAGGGCAGGCAGTGGGCCGGCGCCGAAGAACGCTGCGTACAGGACGGCCGCCGAGACAATCGCCGCCGCGAGGGCGTTGGCCGCGCGGCGTGGCGAAAGGCCGAGGCGCTTGAGCGCGCGGGATGTTTTGGTTTCTTGCTTCGAGGGCTGTGCCTTCCCTCTGCGGGCCGGTGCTTCGACGGCCCGATGGAGATTCACTTTGCGAATCTTGCGCCTACGTCTCTTCTTTCGTGCCCTCTTCCTTGCCGCGCCGGGCGAGCTCGGCGACGACCGCGGGATCGGCAAGGGTCGTTGTGTCGCCGAGAGGCCGGTTTTCGGAGACGTCCCGCAACAGCCGGCGCATGATCTTGCCCGACCGCGTCTTGGGTAGCTCAGGCGTGAATACGATGTTCGCGGGCGCGGCGAATTTTCCGATCACCTTGCCGACGTGCTCGCGTAGCTCCTTGAGCATGGCCGGTGAACCATCCTTGCCGCCCTTGAGCGTCACGAAGGCGACGATCGCCTGCCCCGTCTGCGCGTCGTTGCGCCCCGCAACCGCGGCCTCGGCCACGGCGGGATGGCTGACCAGAGCACTTTCCACCTCGATCGTCGAGATGCGGTGCCCGGACACGTTCATCACATCATCGACACGACCCAGGAGCCAGAAGTCGCCGTCCTCGTCGATGCGCGCCCCGTCGCCGACGAAGTACGTATCTTTCCAACGGCTCCAGTAAGTCTGCTCGTAGCGCTCGGGATCGCCATAGATTCCGCGGAGCATGGCCGGCCACGGCTTGCGAATGACCAGGTAACCGCCGCCTCCCGGCGGGACCTCTGCACCCTGTTCGCTGTAGACGGCCGCGTCAATGGTTGGGAAGGGCTTGGTCGCTGAACCTGGCTTGAGGGTGGTGACGCCGGGCAGCGGGGTGATCAGGATCATCCCCGTCTCGGTCTGCCACCACGTGTCGACCACGGGCGTGCGGTTGCCGCCCACGTGCTCGCGGTACCAGACCCACGCCTCGGGGTTGATGGGCTCGCCGACGGTGCCCAATACGCGGAGGGAGCTGAGGTCGTGCTTCTGCGCGTACTCCGGGCCCCATTTCATGTGAGTCCGGATGGTCGTCGGGGCTGTGTAGAGGATGTCCGGCTTGTAGCGCTCGACGATCTTCCACCAGCGATCCTTGTCCGGAAAGTCGGGCGTGCCCTCATAGACGATGCCGGTCGTGCCGTTGGCCAGCGGCCCGAAAACGATGTAGCTGTGGCCTGTCACCCAACCGATGTCGGCAGCGCACCAGTAAACGGATTTGGGCTTGACGTCGAAGATGTAGTGATGGGTGGACGAGACGCCGACCAGGTAACCGCCGGTGGTGTGGATGATTCCCTTCGGCTTGGCGGTGGTCCCGCTCGTGTAGAGAAGGTAGAGCAGGTCTTCTGAGTCCATCGGCTCGCAGGGATATGACTTCGGGTCGTCGCTCGCGTCCTTCAAGACCTCGTGCGCCCACGCGTCGCGACCCTGCTTCATCTGCACGTCGCCGCCGGTGCGTTTGACGACCAGGCATGTCTTGATCGAAGGGGATGCATCCATCGCGGCGTCGGCGTTGCCCTTGAGCGGAACTCGGCTGCCGCGGCGCCATCCTTCGTCTTGCGTGATCAACAGCTCGCACTGCATGTCATCCATTCGGCCCGAGAGCGCCTCGGCGCTGAAGCCACCGAACACGACGGTGAACGGAGCGCCGATTCGTGTGCAGGCGAGCATCGCGATGGGGAGCTCGGGGACCATGCCCATGTAGATGCCGATATGGGTGCCCTTCTTGACTCCGAGCTTCTTCAGGCCGTTGGCGAACCGGACGACTTCCTTCTGCAGCTGGGCGAATGTGATCTCGCGGCGATCGTTCTCAGGCTCGCCTTCCCAGAAATAGGCAACCTTGTCCCCCAGGCCGCTCTCGACGTGCCGGTCGACGCAGTTGTAGCAGACGTTGACCGTGCCGCCGATGTACCACTTCGCGTAGGGGGGCTTCCACTCGTAGAGCTGGTCCCAGGCCTGAAACCAGCTGATGCGTTTTGCCTCCTCTGTCCAGAACTCGTCGAAGCCACGGTTGTAGATGTCGGGTTGGGCGTTGGCTTGCCGGGCGAAATCGGGTGGTGGCTTGTACCGCCGCTCCTCGACCTGCATGGTCTCGATCGCATGCCCGCTGGACGTCGTTTCGCTCATCGTGCCTCCTGAAGATGAACTCGCCCGCCTTAGTTGGCCAAACAGCAGTATGGCTTGGTTCATCCAAGTGGGGCTCGGCGGCATGGGTTTGCGGCTACGCTTTGCGGCTCGAGGGGACCCGCCGGGGGCTTTCATGGGTTGCCTCAAGGGATGGGAGATCGGTGCAGCCGGGCATCGTTGGGTTAAGGGAAGCTCTCGTTCGAGCCTGGGAGGATGACCTCCGCGCCGTGCGAGAGGATCGCTTCGACGCGAGCCGCGGCAAGGAGGCGCATGCCTTCATCTCCCGCTTCTATGCCTTGATCTCGGATCTGCGCTCTCCGATCCAGGGAGCCTGGGGACGGGGTGGGCATGTGCATGTGGCGGACAGCGTCGAGATCGGCGGACCCGGGCCGCGCGTCTCGCAGACTCGCGTCAAGCTCCGCAACCACGGCGAGATCGTCGCGGTCGAGGCATTCGCCTATGCGGACGGGGAGCCACAGCCGAACCCGGCGCTCGGCCTCGACCGCGACATTCGCGTGGAAGAGCTGGACCCGGTCGGGTTTATCTCGGAGATCTACCGGCTCGCGGTCGACTTCTTGCAGGTCGCCCTGAACCTCGACCTCGCGATGGTCGGCTCGGGGTGGTTGTACGAGCATGTTGCGGCCCGGCATTTCGTCGGATCCGCCAGGTGGCCCACTGTCGGCGAGGTGTATCGCTTGACGACGCGCGAGTTTGGTGTCGCCGACAGCTTTGAGAGCGTGCGCGCGACATTCCACGCGGTCGGCGCGACGTCAGGTGACGGATCGAATGGTTCCAACGGTTCAGGCCCGGACGACTTTGCCCTGGTGCTCTCACTCGAGCAGCTTCAGCGATGCGCGGAGACACACGCCGACCTGGACAACTTCGTGCAGGTGGTACGCCTCGCTGTCGCGGCCGACCAGAAGGACCGCGCGGTCACCAGCTCGGAGGTGGCGGGGCAGCTGGCGCTTGATGCCACGGCCGTCACCAAGCTGGGAAGGCTGATCGCGGCGCTTCCGGACGTTTGTCGCGAGGGATCCTTCGATGCGGATTTCTCGGAGTGGAGCTTCAGGCCCTCATACAACGTGCACTTCTTCCGTCGCGTGCATACGATCGACGACTTCCTGGTGGTGGCCCAGAAATTGTTGCCACGAGCCGCCGAGCAGGGCACGACGACTACATCGCCGGGCACCGCGTTCAAAGTCGAGGAAAGCGGTGCTTTGCCCGACGGCATCGTGACGTTTCTGATGACCGACGTTGAGGATTCGACACCGCTGTGGCTGCAGAGCCGCGCCGAGATGTACCAGGCAATGAGGCTGCACGACCAGTTGTTGACGTCCGCCGTCGAGGCGAACGGCGGAATCGTTCTGAAGGAACGTGGGGAGGGGGACAGCTTCTTCGCCGTATTTCAGCGAGCCACGGATGCGGTGGCGGCGGCTTTCGACGCCCAGCGATCGCTTCGGTCGGAGCCGTGGCCGGACAGGATCCAGCTTCGGGTCCGGATGGCGGTTTTGACGGGCGAGGCTGACGCCCAAGACCGGGACTACCGTTCGCCGGCGGTGAACCGGTGCGCCAAATTGCGGCGGCGCGCGGTGGGGAACCAGGTGCTCGTATCCGAGACGACCTACTCGATCGTGGCGGACATCCTGCGCGACGACATCCGCCTGCTCAGCGTGGGGAAGCGAATGCTCGAGGGCCACGACCGCCCGGAAGAGATATACGTCCTCCAACACGACGAGGTGCCGCTGGTGGCTGTGGTGGCGGAGGACGAAGTCCTGGCCTGAAGCGTCAGGCTGATGAAGCCGGCTCGGCGGCCGCCCGCGGCGCCGCCAGCCGTTCGCGCGGAACCTCGACGACGTTCCGGTTCTTGAGGAAGTTGAGCGTCACCACGCTTATGACCAGAACTGCTGCGCCCACCAGCTCGACCGGCCGCAATGGCGCGGCCTGCCCAACCGGCGGTGGGAGCGAGAAGATCAGAAAAAGGGCCAGCGGATAGCCCAGCTCGGCAATGGTGGCCAGTGATGCGGGCGTGTGGGAGAGGGCGAGGTAGTAGAGGAGCATCGCCAGCAGACCGGGCACTATCACGATGCCCAGGAAGGCAGGAACCTGGCCGACCGAGTAGCCGCTGAAGGCAGCGCCCCCTTTGTCGACCAGAACGATCACCAGCAGAACCGGCAGCGCGAGCACAAACCGCATGCCGGTGGTCACTGGGAAGCTGACGTCCTGGAGTGCATACCGGCCCAAGACCGTGCCGCCGGCCCACATGATGACCGCGCCAAGCACCAGCAGCCCGGCCACCAGCTCGGGGTGCTTGATCTGCCACGGCGCGGCGGGGTTGTCGGCGAACACGATCAGGTACACGCCGACCATCGCGGTGGCGGCGAAAGGCCAGAAGGCCCGACGCCGCCGCTCGCCCAGGAAGATGCGGGCGAATGCGAGCCCGAACACAGGCTGTAGGAGATACAGAAGGTAGACCTCATGCAGAACGTCGAACTGGGGTCCGGCCGGGCCGGAGAAGGCATAGCCGATCGCCTTCGTGAAGAGGACGGTCGCCACCGCCTGCGGGCCAACGCCAATGGCCACAAGCGCCAACCAGCGAGCAGCGGTCAAGCGCCGCATGGACGCGAAGTTGAATAGAAGTACCGGTACCAGGCAGATGCTTATCAGCAGGTCCTCGACCAGCACGATCTGGCCGGCGCTGAGCTGTTTGGTCAGGCCCGGACGGAAATAGGCATCGGTCGCCCACATGGCGGCCGCAACCGCGACGAGCAGGGTGGAGCCAGTGCTCAGCAGACGAGAGCGTGTTTGATCCACAGCCTATGCAAAGAGCGTATCGGGTCCGGTCATTCCACTTGTCTGGTTAGCCCGCACTAATCTCAAACCTAAGCCAAACCCCACAGCTGCTGAGCGCGCACGCCGAGGCCGTGCACGACTGCGGTAAACGCATCGCGCTGCTCCATCCGCTCGTCGCCGAACGTTCGGCCCAGGTCGTGACGGAAAGCTGGGATGTAGGCGGAGCCGCCGGTCAGCAGGACCCGGTCTACCTCGCCGACCCCGATCCCGGCCTCGTCGAGCCCTCGTTTGATCGTCTGAGCGATCAGGTCGAGCTCCGGCCGGATCATCGATTCGAAGGCGCTTCGCTGGATGGTGACGTGAAGGCCCAGCGGTGAGAACTCGAGGTCCGCGACTTCGGCGTTGGACAAAGCGATCTTGGTCGATTCGATAGCTCTGTAAAAGTCGTACGCATGCCCTTTGTAGAGCAAGGCGTGCACCACGTCTGCCGGCGCGCCGCCCAGTCGCGCGAGGATCGCGGGGATGCCGGGATCAGCCATCAGAAGACGGACCGAGCTGGCGGTGCGCAGGTCGTTGAAGAGCCAGTTCGGAAGTGCGTCCAATCCAAGCGCGGGTCCAACGATGGTCTCGAAGAGAACGCCGTCAAGCATCTCGCCGCCGATGGCGATACCCGCGGTCCCGGCGATTCGAGGCGTGCTGGCGCGAGAGTCTAGGACCGCGACATCGAATGTTCCGCCGCCGAAGTCGACTGCGACCTCCACCCCGTGATGCACTGGTTCCCCGATCACCGCCGCCGTCGGCTCGGCGAGAAAGGCAACCTCGGTGAATCCGGCCTCCCTCGCGGCCTGCTCGAGTCTGCGAAACGCCTCAGTCTCGGATGCGGCGAGGTCATTCGGATCCGCGCCGGCGAAAACTACTGGATGGCCGAGCACCAGCGAGCCCACGTTCCGGCCTGTCGCCGCATCGGCCTCGCCCTTCAACCGAGTAAGCACGATGCTGACCAGCGACCCGACGCTGAAATCGGTGGCCCATGAGTTCGTCCCGGCGAAGCCCACCTTCGCCAGCTCGTGCTTCACGCCCGAAAGCAGCCGGGAGTCATTGCATCCACCGCCTTTGCGGTACTGCCGGCAGTCGGTGTCCCACCCATACGGGGCCAGCGGGCAATTCCAGCAATCAGTCGCACTAATCTTGTTCCCTCTCCCATTTATGGGAGAGGGTTAGGGAGAGGGTCAATCAAAGAAGTCCGCCCTTTTTGGAGGACAGATGGCACGCGAGTACAGAACATCAGTTGAAACTAGCGCATCGCCGGATAAGGGTCTGGCGGATCTGGTCGGATATGTCGACGTCGGGCGAGTGGAACCAATGTCTCGACGATCCGTGTAGTGAACACCAACCTTGCGCGGTAAGCCGAGGCGGGCTAGCTTCCCGCGGAGGTACGCCTCGCGCGATACGCCGCTCCCGCGCGGCGCCAGCTGATCGACAGGCCGGCGATCATCGCAACCAGGAAGGCGGCGAGCACTACCGCAAACAAGATCGGCCCTGCCTTGCCCGCGCCTACCGCGGCTGCCAGCGGCGACCAATCGACGGTCGCGGCAGCGTTGAGCCATGCGATGAGACCGAGCGCGAAGGCCGCGGCAATCAGGCCCCAGCGCCTCTCGGAGCCGGACATCTGTCCGAAGTCCAGCCGCCGCTGCCGCTTGGTGACCGGCACCCTGGCCAGGCGCGTCAGGAAGACCAGCCACGCGACCAGCATCACGAGACCGATCGCGAGCGCCACCCACGGATATGCGGTCTGGTCGTACGGCGACAGGTCGGACGACCCGGCCCAGGCGGCCATGGGTATCGCCCAAACCAGGCTGGAGAGGGCCGCGAATCCCGTCCGGCCGAACCTGTCGACGAGAGCGTTCACTTCGCTCCGTACTTTAGGTCGAGGTACTGCTCAAAGGTGATCGTTCCGCTCTTTTGATCGGGGCAAAGCAGCAGGCCGTCCGCCACCTGCCGGCTGAATTTAAACGGCAGCCATAGATTGACCAGGCGCTTGTTGAGCCTGTGAGCCTTCAGCCAGGACTCGGCGATGCTCTTGAAATCGCGAACCTCGGGGCCGCCGAAGTCGGGAAGCCTCCCGCCAGGCTCTTGACTGACGACCTCGACGAGACGGCGCGCCACGTCGCGTGCGTCGACCGGCTGGAACTGCCACTCGAGAGGAACGGTCGCCAGACCGGGCAGTTTGGAAAAGAGCCCGAGGGTGAATTCCATGAAGCTGTGGAACTGAGTGGCACGCAAAATCGACCACGAAACTTTGCCCTCACGCACGATCGCCTCTGCCGCGAGCTTGGTCTTGTAGTACGTGTAGTTAACCCGGTCGATGCCGACGATCGATACGAAGACGATGTGTTTGACGCCGGCCTCTCGCGCCACGTTGAGCAGCCTTCGAGTTCCCTTCACGTCGACAGCATTTCCCCTGAGGACGTCGGTGGTCGCGGATGCGGCATGGATGATCGCGTCCATTCCACCTACGGCTTTCTGGAGTCCCGCACCGGTGGCCAGGTCGCCCTGCACCGTATCGACATGGCCTCGGGGATTGCGGCTGAGAATCCGGGCGCGATGGCCGGCCTGGCGGAGCTGAATCACGACCTCGCGTCCGAGCGTGCCCGTGCCGCCGGTCACGAGGACGTTCATTTCTTGGTTTGCAGGTGCGATCCAAAGAATTTCAGGACGCGCTGCCATGAGTCATCGGCTGCCTCTTGGTCATAGGCACGCCCCTGATCATTGAAGAAGGAGTGCCCGGAACCAGGGTAGACCTTGATGTCATGGTCGATCTTTTCGCGACGGAGCACGGCCTCGAGCGACCTCCCGGAGCGCGCGGTGAAGTCTTTCTCCGGGTACGAACCCACGACGGGGCAAAGCCGTTTCACAACCTCGAGCGGTCGTGGGTTGGTGCCGTAGAAAGGCGCGATTGCCTTGAGGCGTGAGTCGGTGCACGCCCAGGCTATGGCGAAGCCGCCGCCCATGCAAAACCCGATCGCGCCCATTCGACCGGCATCGACCTCAGGCTGCCGTGCGAGAAAAGTGAGCGAGGATTTTAAGTCGTTGATCCCATAGCGATTCACCGATCCGAGGAGCATCCCGCCCATGTACCGAGCCATGCACACGGCTCGGTTGCGTCCGCTGAACAGGTCGACCGCGAGCGCCGAATAGCCCGCGTCCGCCAGCCTGTGGCTGACGTCCTTGATGTGATCGTTGAGCCCGTCCGCTTCATGGATGACTACGACCCCCGGATGTGGGCCCTTGCCACGCGGCAGGGCAAGATAACCGCCGCCTTTGAGCTCAGTCCGTAAGATTTCGCGCGTTTTCATTGGGTGGTGGGAGCCGACGGAGATCAGCTGGGAGAGCGCGTGAATCGCACTCACGAGGCCAGGGGTTCGAATCCCCTCGGGTCCACCAAGCCGATTTTGAAGTTAGTCTGGCCCCGCGCTCCACGCACAACTCGAACCCCGTGGGAAAGGTCGCAACCCAGAAGATCAACGTGTTCACGAACGCTAGGATCGGATCATGGACATCGGGGACTAACCGGGGTGGGAGCTTGGGGCGTGCTGGCGTTTGATAACGATGACGCCAATGACTGGGCCTACGACCTTGATGGTGTATCTGACCTCTCGCTCGTGAGGTCTGCGTTGGAGCAGATCGAGGCAGTGGGCTCCGGCTATCTCGAACAGGGGCTCGCCTGCAATGCCTTGGCTGCATGCGAGGTACTCGCCCGGCTTCGCGGCCGACCGGGCTACACGAATGCGTATACCGACAAAGTCGACCAATGGGTAGCTACGCACCAAATCGATCCGCCGATGGGGCTAATAGCCCGAGGAGAAGCGGCGGTCGTCCGAATTCTGGGCCCAGAATCTGAACTTCGCGAGCTCTGGGAAGAGACGGGGGGCCAAGAATGGCGCGCCGCGGTAGACGATCTTCGGAGTCGAATGACAGGTTGACCATTTCCGACTCGCCGATGTCGGCCGAAGACCAGTCCGGCGAAACCAGCCAGTACCTATCGGTCCACAACGCCAGCAGCGGCGTCACGACTCTGTGTGTGGAACCCTGGGCCGACGAGATCCCGCTCGCGCCAGAGAGTCACGTCCTCATCACTGCCCGGAGTCCATTTCCGGGCTATCTGGAGGTGGTCCACGAAGCAGATCGAGTGACAGTCTGGGCTTGGTCGGGCTGTCGGGTCTGGATTAGAGGGGAAGGCGGCGTTCCGTCAGTCGACCTCGATATTCCGGTACCTGACCTTCCAGGTACCCCGTTTCGTCGTGGATTGCCAAAGTAGGCCATCTACTGACAGCGAGCGGGCAAATGATGAAGTTGATTCGTGCTCGATCGCGACCGGCCTCTGCGGCTGCACTTCAACAAAGCGCCGTACGGCGGCCAGGGCTTCAGCGTCGCGTCCGTCGGAAACAGAAGGATCCATCGCATTGACCGGCCTCCGAATATCCCAGGGGGTGTTCGCATTGTGGGAGCTCGGGTCCACTAACCAGCCCACCGGACGCTAAGCTCTCGCAAGTTGAGCGAAAAGGCCATCAGCCGGCTGGGGGCGGCAGCCGGAGTCGCGTCGGTTATCGTCACGTTCGTCGGCTTCGGTGTGCACGGCGCGCTACCAACAGATACCACCGCGGAAGCAGTTCAGAACTATGTCAAGGGCGTGAGTGCGAGCCAGGCGGGAATCGGTAATTACATCGAGCTGCTCGGCTATCTGATCTTTCTCGGTTTCGCGACCTACCTCTACGTCGTGGCTCGCGCTGGCGGACCGAAATCGATGCACTGGCTGAACGTCCTAAGCCTGGCGGCGGCAATCACGTACATCGCGATGAGCGCGTTTGCAATCGCAGGCCAAGTAGTGATGGTCGATTGGCTCAAGGCAGGGGTTGATGCTAAATCAGCGCTCGGCGCGTACATCCTGGATAGTGCGGCCTTCACACTTAGCTTCGAGGTTGCCGCCCTCTTCCTGTTCGCGGTCGGAATTGTTTTGTGGACGATGGGCCTGGCGATGCGATTGGTTGGGGGTTCGGGGATGCTCGTAGCCGTCGTCCTGTTCGTGACCGGCCTCATCGGCACTGCCTCGATCCAGAACTCGAGCAGCCAGATCGGCTACATGACGTTCAGCGCCTGGACCCTGATCGTCGGAATCTACCTGCTCGTCCGTCCTCCGGCGATCGCTCGAACGGCCTGATCCCGCAGGCTCCCTCGATAGTCGTGTCGGCGAATCTGCAGCCGAGCCACCGGCGAGTAAACGCCCATCGATACTGGCCGCCGCCTGCGGCAACTGTGAGGGCGTTAACCCGCTTGGCGAACACGCCGCTGTGGCGCAGGGCGGGCGGGCGGCGAAAACTGAGTGTGACCGTCCGGACTGGCGAGGCGGCGCTCGAGGTCAGTGAAGGCGTCGATGAGCTCCGGCGCCTCAAAGGCTCGATTTCGCCGGCCGACCGTCGTCTGTGCGATGACGCCGGCATCGAGCAGCCGCGGAAGCGCCTCGTTGACGGCCTGTTGGCTCCGGCTGATCAGCGACGCAGCGCTGTGAACCGTCAGCACCGGCGCTCCCGGCAGCGCATCGATCAGGAGCTCGGCGGCCGAGCCTGACCGGAGCCTGCCTAACCGGGATCGCCAGCCTTGCTGGATCTCTCGAACCCGTTGCTCGTAGATCTGTGCATCGGTGACTGCGCGCCGCATCGCGCGCGCAAAGAGCGAGATCCATAGATTCAGTCCCGTATGCGCCTCGGGCGACTCGGGTGCGCCCAGGTGGCGCGTCACTGTAAGCCCAGCGACGTAATCCTTGGACCACGTCGCGAGCACGAGCGACACTGGTGGCACGACGCGGCTCACTAGGCCGCGTCGGCGAAGGATAACGTGGATGAGCGCGCGTCCCGTCCGCCCGTTCCCGTCGACGAATGGATGGATGGTCTCGAATTGAGCATGGGCCATTGCCGCCTGAGCGATCACTGGGAGGTCGTCGCCGTTGCAGAAGGCGCATAGGTCGTCGAGAAGAGCCTCGACGTCGCCGTGCGGCGGCGGCACGAAACTTGCCGAGCACGGATTGAAGTCGCTGCCCCCTATCCAGTTCTGGGTCGTGCGCATCCGACCGCCGTGCTCCTGCAGCCGCGTCCCCGCCAATAGTCGAGCATGGATCGCTAGGAGATCCGTGGAAGTGATCGCCTTCTTCGCGCTGAGTGTGTCGATGGCCCACGCCATGGCGTCGAGGTTGTTGAGTACCTCGAGGGCAGTCACGTCCGCCGGCTCCTCGCCGAGCCCTCTCGCAGCCTGGGCGTGCAGCAGTCGACGGCTTCCGATCTCTAGGCCCTCGATCTTGGACGAGGCAATCGCCTCCGCTCGCAGCAGGAGCCGCGCCAGCGCTTCCGAATTGACTAAGCTCCGCCCCTCGAGGGTGAACTGGGTCACCGCCCTGTCGGCATCGGTAACATCCGCCGCGGTGGTCCCGTCCAGCGTGATCGGGCGACCGGTGAGTGGGTCGGGGACGTACGCCTCGTACCGGCAGCCCTGCCGGTCGCGGCGAGCTAGCCCGGAGCCGGGCTGGGGGTCCCACTGAAGCTTGATTAACCTTGCCACGAAATCAAGGATACCCAGAAACCTTGATTAGGGCCGGCTTTTATTAAGGTTTCCGACGCGGCCGCTGGATTGTTGGGAGCGCAGCCGTCACGCCCGTCAACAGTCGAACACCGACCAGCAGATCTCGTTTCGCAACCGCTGATCGTCCAGGACGAGTTCGCGAATCGCATCCGGAAGCTGTTCGCGCTGCCAATGGCACTCGAGCCGGCCGGCGCTCTCATCCTCGCATCCCGGGGCCGTCGCACGCGCGGCCTTGATCGCGTAGGCCGCAGCACCGAGCTCGTGTGCGGCGACATGCGCCACCACCGCCGCCTGGCCTGCAGCATATGCGGCGTGCCGAGCAGCTCCGCTCAACTCTCTTGCCGCAGCCATGGCATGCCCACCCGCCGCGCGGGACTGAGACATCCTGATCTCGCCGCGCGCCCAT
>VBKD01000226.1 GCA_005888075.1 Chloroflexota bacterium | reverse complement strand
GACCGCTCTGCTCGAATAGTCATCAAGCTTCAAGCGCACGGCGCCCGTGTGGACGTCGGCGATGACCGCTGCGCCCGCCGGGCGGTGCAGCGTCACACCAACCACGCCGCTCGAGATTTCGATCGGGACCACGCCGCGAGGCAGCGGCAGGAAAATCTCCGCCTTCGCCGCGCCGCTGTCGAACTTGATCTCACGAACGTCGAGCCCGCTCGCGTCCACCACGGTGTTCCACGTGGCTCCCTGGATCTGAAAGCGCCAGGGATGGCGTGGATTCAGCTCGATCTCTCCCAATCCCTCACCTCGCAGCAGCGCAACCCCGCGTGAGCCCGAGTCGATGGCGATCGACGCGACTGCGCCGGCCTTGAAGGCGGGTGCCTCCGGCGCCTTCCTGGCGGTGATCACCTGGACGATCACGGCAAACGCGACATCTGCTGCCTCGCCAGGTTGCAGGCCGGCAGACTCGAGATGCCGCTTGAGATGCGCGTAGACCTGGCTCCTCTGGATGGCCTCGGGGACCTCCAGGAGGATGCGGTCAGCATCCTTTATGGACGCGACTCGCCGGCCCAGCGCCCCCGCGGTCTCGAGAACAGCTTCCCGCCAGCCGACGCCGCCGCGGGCCGGCCGCACCGATTCCAGGATCGCCTCCGCCAGCAGCTCGACCAGCTCGCGGCGGTCGCGCACGTGCCAATAGAGCGAGGCGGCCTTGACCGCCAGCTGGTCCGCGAGCGCGCGCATGGACAGCCCATCCAGGCCTTCCTCCCTGATCCATGCCAGGGCCGCCTCGACCAGGCGCTCCCGGGTCAGTCCGTGCTGTCTCTCTTCTTCAGGGCTCAACGGGGTGATTCTCCTCTAAGTGCCGTAGTGGTGCTTGCAATCCTAACGCTGTTAGGTTTATTGTAGGCGCAGATCCCACTAACACCGTTAGACAAGGAGAACGCCGATGAGCGAGATCGAGACCAAGCCAAGGTGGCGATTCAAAGGTCCGGAGATGGAAGGAATGGTTGCGCGCTGGTACGCGAAGGTGCGCAGCTCGGAGCCGCAGATTGCGGAATACCGGCGGCAGGCTCTTCAGCTCACCAACGGTCTCTCGGCAGGGGCGAAGGTGCTCGAGGTAGCACCCGGTCCCGGCTATCTGGCGATCGAGATGGCGCGCCTCGGACGAGTCCACGTGACCGGGTTGGATATCAGCCGCACGTTCGTCCAGATCGCGAGCGAGAAGGCTCGGCAGGCAGGGGTGTCGGTTGACTTTCACCAGGGCGACTCGGCGGTTATGCCCTTCGCCGCGGAGTCGTTCGACCTGATCGTTTGCCAGGCCGCCTTCAAAAACTTCTCGTACCCCGAAAGCGCCCTCTCCGAGATGCACCGAGTTCTGCGCGGCGGCGGGACGGCGGTGATCCAGGACATGAACAGGGACGCAACCCACGCCGACATCGCCCTGGAGGTGAAGCACATGAAGCTCGGCCGGCTGACCAGCTTCACGACGAAGGCGACTCTCGAGTCCCTGCGCCGCCGTGCCTACTCGCCGGCTCAATTCGAGCGCCTCGTCGTCGAAAGCCCTTTCCGGACGGGTCACATCCGGGCTGAGGGAATCGGGCTTGATATCCGACTTACGAAGGCTGTGAATCTGTGATGGCAACACACGCCAACGCCATGAAATCGCTTCCACTCAGCGCGGGTCAACCCCTTGCCCGGCGGCTGGCGCTCGGGGCGATCGTCGGGCCGGTCGTGTTTACGCTCGCCTGGCTCATCCTTGGCTTTCTCAGCCCTGGATACACGATGTGGGGCGTCCACGTCGCGCCGTACTCGGCCGTCAGCCAACCGCTGAGCGGGCTCGGCCTCGGGCCCACCGGTCCATACATGAACGCGGCTTTCATCCTGAGCGGACTCTTGATGATGGCCGGCGCGGTCGGTGTGTTCGCGAGCATCACCGAGCTGGGACCCGTCGCCCGATGGACCTCCACTGCTTTGCTCGGAATGCCAGGTCTCGGCGCGGTGATCGACGGAATGTTCACGCTGGAGTCCTTCTTCTTCCACTTCATCGGGTTCGGTCTGGCCCTGACCACGATCGTGGGATTCCCCGTCATCGGATTCCTCCTCCGCCGTGTTCCGCGCTGGAGGCGGCTTGGCACGTGGCTCGTCGTGGCTGGACCGGTGACTCTGGCGCTGACAGTCCTCTACTTCACGACTTTCACACCGACGATCGAAGGAATTCAGCACGGCATCGCCGGGCTGACCGAGCGCGTCATCGTGCTCGAGCTCGACGCGTGGTACGTGGCAATCGGATTTCTGGCGTTTCGCCGCTCAGTTTCGGTCGGCAACGCAGTCTAGTAACTGAAAAAAGATAGGGAGAGTCAAAACCGTGTCCAACATTCGTAATCACCCGATGGCGGCCCTGGGCGTACTTGCCCTCGGCTTGTTCATGACCCTGCTCGACCTGACGATCGTCAACATCGCGATCCCGTCGATCCTCGACGGGCTGCACGCGAGCCTCGACCAGGTGCTGTGGGTGCTGAACGCCTACAGCCTCCTTTACGCCGTCCTTCTGATCACCTCAGCGCGGCTCGGCGACATCTACGGCCCGCGCAACCTTTTTGCCGCCGGCGTCGTGATCTTCACCGTTGCGTCGGCGCTCAGCGGCCTGGCGCAGGACCCGACCCAGCTGATCGCCGCGCGCGCCCTCCAAGGTGTCGGCGCCGCGGTGCTCGCGCCTCAGGGCACCCACTTTGGCTGGCGCTCGATCTTCGCGGTGAACATCCCGGTCGGCGTGATCATCTTCGCGCTTGCCCTGGTCATCATTCCGGACCTGAGGCCCGGCCGGCGTCACCGGCTCGACTTGCTCGGAGTTGGACTGGCGACGGCTGGTCTTTTCGCGGTGATCTATGGACTCATCGAGGGTCAGCGCTATGACTGGGGAGTCGTCACCGGCTTCATCACCATCCCGATGATCATCGGCGCCGGCATCGTCTTGCTCGCCCTCTTCCTCTTCTATCAGTCACGCCGGCAGGACGGTGAACCGTTGCTTCCGTTCGCTGTTTTCAAGGACCGCAACTTCACGCTCATGACGGTGGTGGTGGCCGCGATGGGCTTCGCGATCCTCGGTCTATACCTCCCACTGACCATCTATATGCAGTCGGTGCTCGGTCTCAGCCCCATCGACGCGGGCCTGACCATCGCGCTGCAGCCGCTCGCCATGATCGTGTCATCTGGTATCGCGTCGAGTCTCTCGCAAAAGATCAGCGGCAAGTACATGCTGGTCCCGGGCCTACTCGCGCTCGCCGCGGGCAGCGCCTACATCGACTGGGCCGCGCAGGCGAGCTCAGGCCGCTGGGACTTCACCCCTGGACTCATCGTGAGCGGTCTGGGGATGGGCTTCATCTGGATGCCGATTTTCAGCATCGCCACTCGCGACCTCCCCGCTCACCTCGGTGGCGTCGCGTCCGGAGTCATCAACACGATCCAGGAGCTGGGGACGGTGTTCGCCAGCGCCGTGGTCGGCGCCTTCCTGCAGAACCGGCTCGCGCTCGCCCTTCACGACCGGGCGGTCACTGCTTCGGCCCAGCTGCCCGCCTCGTATCGGCAACCGTTTGTCGACGGCTTCAGCAACGCCGCCCACACAGGATTCGAGGTCGGAGCCGGCCAGTCGGGCACCAGCCTGCAGCTGCCCGCGCAGGTGCAGGCGATCGCCCACTACGTGTTCACCCACGCCTTCGTCGACGCAATGCATCCGACGCTGGTCCTACCGATCGTCCTGCTGGTGCTTGCCGCGATGGCGACGGTTTTCGTCCGCAGCCACAAGACGGCCGAGGTGGCGATTGGTCAAGAAGAAGCGGCCTTTGCCTGAACCTTCTTTTGCGGCCCTCTCCTGCGGCGCGGGAGAGGGGGATCGCTTGGCCTAACCTTTTCCTGTGGCCAGGAAGCTTGCCGAGTACGAGGCCAAGCGCGATTTCAAGAAGACACCTGAACCTGGCGCTCGGGTCCCCCGCAAGGCGACCCGGGCGCCTCGGTTTGTGGTCCAGGAGCACCACGCTCGGCGCCTGCACTGGGATTTCCGTCTCGAACGCGACGGGGTGCTCGTGTCGTGGGCGGTGCCGAAGGGCATCCCGGCCGACCCCAAGAAGAATCACCTAGCAGTCCACGTCGAGGACCACCCGCTCGACTACATCGATTTCGCGGGCGATATCCCGCAGGGCAGCTACGGCGCGGGCCACGTCTCGATCTGGGATCACGGCACTTACGAGACGGAGAAGTGGTCTGACCGCGAGGTGATGGTCGTCCTCCACGGCGAGCGATTGAAAGGCCGGTACGTGCTGTTCCGGACCAATGGTGAGAACTGGATGATCCACCGCATGGACCCGCCGCAGGATCCAGAGCGCAAGCCAATGCCCGCGCGAATCGAGCCGATGATGGCGAAGCTCGCATCCAGGATGCCGACCCCTGACGACGCATGGGGATTCGAGTTCAAATGGGACGGCATCCGGGCAATCGCGTACGTCGACGGTGGCACAGTCAGGATGATCAGCCGCACCGGTGAGGAGATCACCCCGCGCTATCCGGAGGTCCACGCGATGGGCCGAGCGCTCGGCTCCAGCGAGGTCATCCTCGACGGCGAGATCGTCGCGCTCGACGACAAGGGCAGACCGAGCTTTGAGGAGATCCAGCAGCGCATGGGTCTGACCTCGGAGACCGAGATCCGGCGCAAGATGAAGGAAGTCCCGGTCACGTACATGGCGTTCGACCTGCTGTGGCACGACGGCCACTCGCTGATGGAACGGCCATACATCGAACGCCGCAACGACCTCGCCAGGCTGAAGCTCGCGGGTGCGTCATGGCAGGCGCCGCCTTTTGAGAAGGGCGGCGGCAAGACGATGCTCGAGGCAAGCGCGAAAGCCGGACTCGAAGGCATCGTCGCCAAGAAGCTCGACTCGAAGTACGAGCCGGGGCGGCGAAGCGGTTCGTGGCTGAAGATCAAAAACCGCAACCGCCAGGAGCTGGTCATCGGCGGGTGGCTCGAGGGTGAAGGCAAGCGTCGTGGCTATCCGGGCGCGCTGCTCGTCGGTTACTACGACAAGGGCAAGTTCGTCTACGCCGGCAAGGTCGGAACCGGCTTCAGCGATGCGACGCTGGACAAGCTGAACAAGATCTTGAAACCGCTGGCCAGGGACAAGAGCCCCTTCGACGTTGGCTCACCTCCGCGCGCCGCGAACTTCGTGGAGCCGAAGATCGCAAAGACGGCGCCGGCATCACCCGACGGCGAGCGCCCCGAGCGCGTACCGGCGGTCCTCGAGGTCGAGGGTCGGCGCATCAAGCTCACGAACCTCGAGAAGGTCCTCTATCCCGAGGTCGGATTCACCAAGGGTCAGGTCATCGACTACTACACGCGCATCGCACCTGTCCTCCTGCCGCACACACGCGACCATCCGTTGACCCTGAAGCGCTACCCGAACGGGGTCGATGCCGAGTTCTTCTACGAGAAGAACTGCCCGAAGCACCGGCCGCCATGGGTCGAGACGGCGACGGTGTGGAGCGGAGGCAACAACCGCGATATGTACTACTGCCTCTGCCAGGATCTGCCAACCCTGGTGTGGCTAGCGCAAATTGCTACGCTCGAATTCCACACCTCGCTCTCGTACGCCGACAAGCTCCCCGAGCCGCGCACCCTCGTGTTCGACCTGGACCCGGGTCCGCCGGCCACCATCGTCGAGTGCTGCCGTATCGGTTTGATGCTGCGTGATGTCTTCGCCGAGCATGGTCTCGAGTCCTACGCCAAGACCTCGGGATCCAAAGGACTGCAGCTTTACGTCCCGCTGAACACCGCGGTGACATACGTCGAGACCAAGGTTGTCTCCAAGGGACTCGCCCAGATGTTCGAGGAGCAGCATCCGGACCTGGCGGTGCACAAGCAGCTCAAGGAGCTGCGCAAGGGACGCGTCCTCATCGACTGGAGCCAAAACGACCAATACAAGACGACCATCAACGTGTACTCGCTGCGTGCTCGGACCCGTCCGACGGTGTCGACCCCGGTCTCGTGGGACGAAGTCGAGAAATGCCTCAAGGCAAAAGATCCGAGCGTGCTGGTCTTCGATTCCGATCAGCTGCTGAAGCGGGTCGACAAGCTGGGTGACCTCTTCGAACCGGTGCTCAAGAAAAAGCAGAAGCTTCCGAAGTCGCTGCTGGAGGCGATGGGCGGTCCGAGCGCTCTGGAGAAGATGGCCAACCGCCGGCGCGGCGGATCCGGACGCTACGGACGCCAGACGTCCCAGTGAACCGGCCTGTCGTCGTGATCGCAGGCGCCGGCTTCGGCGGGTTGACCTGCGCCAGGGCCTTGAAGCACGCGCCCGTGGACGTGCTGCTCGTGGATCGCAACAACTACCACCTGTTCACGCCGCTGCTGTATCAGGTCGCGACCGCCATTCTCGACCCAGGTGAGGTCGCGCATCCGGTGCGGCAGCTCATCCGCGACCTGCCCCACGGCGATTTTCGAAAAGCAGAGGTCACAGGAGTCGATTTCGACCGGCGGCTCCTGCTCACGGAGGAAGGGCCGATCCATTACGAGTACCTGGTCATCGCCACGGGTGCGACCACCGATTACTTCGGGAACCGTTCGCTGGCCGAGACCACGATGGGGCTCAAGAGCCTCGACGAGGGTCTGGCTTTTCGCAATCACGTCTTCTCGCAGTTCGAGAAGTCACGGTGGGTCACCGATCCGGACGAGCGCCGCCGCCTGCTGACCTTCGTCGTGGTCGGCGGCGGTCCAACGGGGGTGGAGATGGCCGGGGCAATCTCGGAGCTGATCCGGCTCGTGCTGCGAAAGGACTACCGCGACCTCAACCTCAATGAGGTCCGTGTGGTCTTGATCGAGGCCGCACCCTTCTTGCTTGGCAGGTTCGACCCTAGGTTGCGCGAAGCCGCACGAAAATCACTCGAGCACAAGAACGTCGATGTGATGCTGGGCTCAAAGGTGGAAGCGGTGACACACGAAGCTGTCCGTCTCGGGGGTGGCATCGAGATCCCTACCTTCAACGTGCTCTGGACCGCCGGCGTGCGGGGCTCCGAAGCCGGCGCGGCCACCGGCCTTCCGCTCGAGCGCCCGTCACGGATCAAGGTTGGCGCGACGCTGCAAGCGCCGGGTCACGGCGAGGTCTTCGTGATCGGCGACTCGGCGGGTGTCACCAACGGCGGCGGTCTGCTTCCCATGCTGATACCCGTGGCGATGCAGGAAGCCAAGCAAGTTGCGGCGTCGATCACAGAGATGGTCGACGGCGGCTCTCCCAAAACCTTCCTGTACAAAGATCCAGGCATCATGGCAACCATCGGACGCAATTCAGGCGTGGCGCAGCTCGGTCGCGTGAAGCTGTCTGGCTTTCCCGGCTGGCTGATGTGGCTCTTCGTTCACCTGGTGAACGTCGTGACCTTCAGAAGCCGGCTCATCGTGTTGATCAACTGGGCCTGGGACTACCTCTTCTACGACCGCCCGATCCGGCTGATCGTCCGCGCGGCCGAGCCACCCTCACGCAGCAAGATGGCGCCGTGATCAAAGCCACCGGTGCGGTGCTCATCGCACTGCTTCTCTCGTTCCAGGGTTTCAGCCTGGTCAGCGCCAAGGCGGCGATCCGACTTCCCGGCGACAGCGACACCGTGTACACGGTGAAGCAGCAGGACCTGAGCATCGCGCTCGAGGTCGTCATCTCCGGAGGCCACACGTACCTGCACGTGCCTTTCTCCGCGTACCGTGAGGTGAGCGGTCCGGAGGTCGCGGACATCCCTGACCTCGCCAAGCTCTTCGATCCCGGCACCGGGCTGCCCGCCGTGATCCCGGCGGGAACCAACCCGAGCTACGTCTCGACGGATACCCTGGCCGGAGCCGTCACCTACCAGGTCGCCGCCGACTATGGCTCCGACAAGATTCGCGGCATGCTGCCCCAGCTCAACTCCGGCGGAGCGGTGCGCGCCCACCTGTGGGTCGACAGCACCGAGCACTGGATTCGAAAGGCGGTCCTGGACGGGGCATTCGGCGACGGCGGCAAGGACGCCAGCGTCCAGGTCGACATGAGCGGCTTCAACTCCGCAGTGACGATCTCGTCACCGACCGCATAGACACGCGATTGGGCAAGCCGCTCCTGCTCGGGCTGGCGGGAGCGGGTCTTTTCATCGCCGCGCTGGACGCGTATGTCGTGGTGACGCTGCTGCCGGCGATGACCGGCGATGTGGGGCTGACCATCGAGCACTTCGAGCAGGCGACCCCGATCGTCACCGGCTTTCTCGCCGGCTATGTGATCGCGATGCCGCTGCTCGGCGCGTACTCGGATGCACGCGGGCGCGTCCCGGTTTACGTCGGTTGCATGGCTGCCTTCGCCATCGGGTCGGTCATCACCGCGACGGCCGGTTTGTGGAGCTTTGCGGGGCTGCCGTGGATGGTGGCCGGCAGGTTTGTGCAGGGCGTCGGTGGAGGAGGACTGGTTCCACTTTCGCTGGCACTTGCGGCGGACCTCTATCGCGATCGTGCGCGCACCACCGCACTGGGCTCGGTCGCCGCGATGCAAGAGGCGGGAAGCGTCTTCGGTCCGCTGTACGGAGCGACGATCGCGGCGGCAGCCGCCAATGCGGGCGGATGGCGATTCGTGTTCTGGCTGAACATTCCGCTGGCCGCGATCTGCGCGGGCGGCCTCGTCCTCGCGTCCCGGCGGGCGGTCGGAGATTCGCCGAGCGATAGGTCCTCAGTCGACTGGGTCAGCGCCGCACTGCTCGGAATCGGACTCGGCCTGCTGGTGCTTGCGCTGTACCCCGACGATCCAGAGCACCGCGCCATCAACTCGCTCTTTGTCCCGGCCGGTGCCGTGGGCCTGGTGTTGCTAGGCGTCTACGGCTGGCGGCAGATGCGCCGGCTCGAACCTCTCATCCCGCGCGAGCTTTTGCGCAGCCGCGCATTCATCGGAGCCACAACAGCGAACGTGCTGATCGGCGCCGCATTGATGGTTGCGCTGGTGGATGTCCCGCTCCTCGGGCGGCTGGTGTTCAATCTGGACCAGCTGGGCTCCGGCCTGCTGCTTACCCAGTTCCTCATCGGGGTTCCGGTCGGGGCCGCGATCGGTGGCGTGGTGGCCGGCCGGGCGGGGATGCGACTCACCGCCACCGGGGGGATCGTACTGTCGGCGATCGCATTCCTACTTATGTCGGGGTGGCGGGCCGACGAGCTGGCCCTTCATTGGGGACCGGTCCGGCAGGCGGACGTCGCCCTGGCGGCTTGCGGCCTGGGGTTCGGCGTCGTGATCGCCCCGTTGACCGCCGCCGTGCTGGGGCTGACTCGAAGCCAGAGGCATGGGCTGGCGACGAGCCTGGTCGTGCTGGCCCGGACGGTGGGCATGCTGATCGGCCTGTCGGCGCTTACGGCGTTCGGCCTTTATCGATTCCATCAAATTCTCGGCACCCCGGTGCTCAACGATCCCGACCTTCGCGCTCGCATCAAGCACCTCGCCGCGCTGGTCGCGGACGCGTTCCTGCGGGAGTATCGGGAGATATTCCTGATCGCGGCGGGGTTGTGCGTGGTGGCCGCGGTGGTGATCGTGCTCACGGTGCGGCCTCGGGATGAGTCCAGGTAAGAAGTAATTCTTCTTTCGTCGCCCTCTCCCCAGCCCTCTCCCCTGCGGGGAGAGGGGGCCACTTCTTTCGTCGCCCTCTCCCCGACCCTCTCCCGCAATAGCGGGAGAGGGGGGTCAACTCTTCCTTGCTATTGCTATCAGGTAGGAGTGGTGGTAGCGGTACGCGTCGTCGGGGTCGCCAAGGCTCGCCATCGCGGATTCGACCTCTTCCTCGAGCTCGCTGCGGAAGCGTGGCCCGAGCGCGTTGATCAGCGTGTAAGGCAGCGGGCCGGCGCCTGCCATCAGCTCCGTCCATTCACGGGCGTCACGAGCCCGGCCACCGGTCACCATCTCGGTCAGCTTGGTGACCTCGAAGCCGGCCGAGGCCAGGATCCCGGGCAGGACCTCGGGCTCCCCGAACCGCCCGCGGTCCGAGCTGAACCGCGGCAGGCTCAGGTAGTGCCTGCGGGCAAGCGGCCCCAGACCCTGGAAGAACAGGTCCTGTGCCCGCGTGCTTAGGCTGCGCCTCTGACACGACACCGCCAGGCGGCCACCCGGTCGCAGCACCCGGTTCGCTTCTTCGAGCGCGGTCTGCGGGTCGGCGCCATCCCGACGAACTGCACGTTCTTGGCCGGTCGTGCGCGCGCGATCGCCAGCATGCGATCCGAAAGGTCGATCCCGAAAACCATGCCAGGGTTGACCCGCGGCGCCAGGAGATGGGCGACCGCTCCTGTCCCGGTGCCGACGTCCAGCACCTGCTCGCCTTTGGCGGGCGTCGCCAGGTCGACGAGTCGAGCCGCCAGCCGGCCGTGTTGTCCACCCGCCCAATCGTCATAGAAAGGAGCGATCCGATCGAAGAAGTCGACCAGGTGCTCGACCATCTCGTCTGACGCGTCGGGATCCATCAACGCCACTGGGGACAATTTGCCTCGACGACTGGTGGCACGGCTGTTACGATGCTAGCTCCCTTAAATCCCGGCTCTGATTGGTTTCACCGCGCAAGTACGCTCGACGAACAGAGTTGGGATGACAGTATGGAAAATGCGGCGGAGGATTCCATGGCCCAAGCAGAAAAAACAGCGGCACACTCGGCAGCGACGACGCAGAACGGTGGCGCCAACGTGGTCAGCCTCGGTCCGCGCGACATCCTTCAGGGGCGCCTGGAGATCCAGGGCGACCTCAAGATCGCGGGCAACGTCGAAGGCGACTTGAAGGCGTCCGGGGACGTGACCATCGATTCAGGCGCCACGATCCAGGCGTCGATCGAGGGTTCCAACGTCAGCGTGCGCGGTCAGGTCACCGGCAACGTGTCGGCCAAGAAGCGCCTGACGTTGGGTGGCTCGGGACACCTCAACGGGGACGTCAAGGTGGCCCGGCTCACGGTTGAGGATGGCGCAACCCTCAACGGGAATGTGACGATGCAGGCGGAGAAGGCCTAACTCACTTTTCGGCCTGCATCACTGACGGGAGGACTACCGTTTCTACGTAGCGTTTGAGCGCTTCGGTGGCTGTATGCACGATGCGCCATTCCAGCTGCTCGAAGTATTCCTGCTCGCGGTTCAGCTGCCGCAGGCGCAGCGCCCAGAAGAGGCTGTCCATGTTCAGCTCTGGCAACGGCCCATGCTGGTTTGGCTTCTTGCCAGGCTCCTCGGGCAAGGGCGAGGGGCTCGTCGCCGAAGCGGTCCCAGGATCCGGATGCACTGGGAAAGCGAGCACCGGTTGGGCGGCGCTGATCATGCGCCACGCGACGACAACGAGCACCGCGACGATGAGCACCTCGGCACAGACCATCCAGGTGAGTGGGTTGCGGATCCAATTGCGCATGGGGCAAAGCTAGGCTCGGCGCCGGCGAGATAAAACCCAGCCTGTTAAGACCGTGGGAGCGAACGAAGCGCCGAAAGGCCGCGCTCGATCGTTTCGAGCTTCTTGGGAAAGCTGAACCTCACGTAGCCACGACCAAAGGCGGGGTCGTGATAGAAGCTCGAGGCGGGCACGGTCGCCACCGCCGCCTTCTCGATGAGGTGCCTGGCGAACGCGACGTCATCCTCGTAACCGAATGACTTGATCCCGGCCATCACGTAGTAAGCGCCGTCCGGGGCCACCACCTCGAATCCGCATTCCTCCAGGCCCGACACCGTCGCGTCGCGCCGCTCCTGGTAGTCGCCAAGGAGCTCCACATAGAAGGACGGGGGAAGCTCGAGCGCGGAGGCAATTGCGATCTGCAACGGGTGCGCCGCGCCGACGGTGAGAAAGTCG
>VBKD01000233.1 GCA_005888075.1 Chloroflexota bacterium | reverse complement strand
GCGACGCCCACGCGGCGCTCGCGGTCGATCGTGTCGCTCCAGTCGGTATAGCCGGCGACAGCGCTGGCGATGGCCCCCAGCAGGCCGATGAAGATCGTGACGTCGGCGGCCGAGACCCACCCGTGGCTGCGTTCGATGAGATAGCTCAGGTCGAAGAGGATGGCGATCGTCCAGGCGCCAATCGGGATGTCGGTGAGCACGGGATGGAGGGGATGGCCCAGCCACGTGCCATGCATGAATGTTTTGAGTGAATGCCCCGGCTTGCCGAGCAGCTTGTAGCTGCCGGCGACAACCTTCTGGAGAAAATCGGCGACAGGGTCCAGCCAGCGCTGTCGGTCGATGAAACGGTTCACCACGTGATTGAGCATCGACGCCTCCTTTCCCCGAGTCAGGCCCTCGCATGAATCGTATTCGTTTGACGAGAGGTCGTGAGCCGCGGTGGCCCGAAGAAGATCTAGCTGCTGAACCCGTTTCTGTTCTGTGACTGTGACCGGCACCGACGTTGTTTTGATTGTCTGCCTCGGGCTGCTGGTCTTGAGTGGCTGGTTATTCGTCTTCTGGGGATTCGGCCTCGCCGAATGGACGGTCTACGCGCTGATCGTCAGTGCCGGGGCTCAGTTCCTACTTCATCCAGGCGTTTTGTCCGGGGCGAGCCCTGGATTACTGATTGGCGGCTTCGTGCTGGTCGGCACTGGCATCTGCCTGCACCAGCTGACCAACCACCAGTTGTCGAAACTCCGGGCAGCCGGCCGCTTCCGCGAGGTGAACTGGCGAGACTTGGCTGCTCTATCGCTGTGGACCGCCGGAGCCGGCTGCGTATTGACGGTGATTCATCCCGTCTTTGGCCTCGCCCTCATTGCCGGGGTGGTGGCGTGGATCTCGTTTGCGTTAACGCCTAACGCCCGCGAAGTCCGAACTCACATCAGCATCGAGGTCCATTGCGATCCAGAAAGTGCATTCGCCATCGTCGGCAACCCGAGGGAGAGCACCCGCTATAACGACGATCTGGAGGTTGACGCCCCCGCCGACCAGGAGGTCGGCACCGGCTACCGCTACCGTTGGCGGAAGCACTTCAAGGAGGGATATGTCTTCGAGGATGAGGAGGAAGTTGTCGAGTACCAACCAGGCCACCGCATCAAGGAACGCAGCCTTCGCCATCCGCCGGCGTTTGGCACATGCACGGTCGAGCAAGCCCTCGGCGGGACGCGAATCATCTTCGACTACGAAGGTATGTTGAGCGTTCCTCAATCCCTCGTCGGGCTGAAAAAGACCGCGGTCATCAAGTTGATAGCCATGAGACAGCGCATCTCGGGGCGGCTTAAAGAGTTGCTCGAGGCGCCTGCAGCCTAGCTGGATTGGCGATCGAGCCAGCCGGTCAGCCGCCGGTGGGCACGGGCTGCCTCAGCCTGGTCGACGATTCGAAACCGCACCGTATCGCCCGGACGCGCCTGTGCCAGCAGGGGAAGGTCGGCATTAATAACGGTCGCGATCACCGGGTACCCGCCCGTCGACTGGTGATCGACGTGGAGGACGATCAACCCGCCGGACGGGGTGACCTGGATGGCGCCCGCGGTCATCGGGACGGTCAGGATCTCCTGGGGTCGCAGGCGCAGCCCGGGCGTCTCCAGGCGCAGACCCATGCGGTCGATCTGTGGTGTCACGCGACAGGCCGTCGCGGTGAGCCGCCGGAGGGCGTCCGCCGCAAAGGCCTCCTGCTGCGGACCGCCGATGACGCGCACCTCCCACGGGCCGCGCAACGGCAGGCGATGGGATGACGGCCACGGCTCTGCCGCTGACTCTCGCTCCACCATCCCGGTGGTGGCCAGTTCATCGCCGACCTTCAGCGGCCGGCCAAAGCCTCCCCCGAATGTCCCACGCTGGCAGAAGGACCGGCTGCCGAGAACGAGGGGGACATCGATGCCACCACGAACCGCGATGTAGGTTCGCAGCCCGGGCGCGATCGCTCCGACCGTGAGGCTCGAGCCGCGAGCGCTCCGCAGCACTTGCCACGTCGGCACTCGTGGCGAATGACCTCCCGTCAACGCGACGATCGCGTCGGCATCGAACCGGAGCGTGGGACCGGCGGCCGTACATTCGAGCAGCGCGGCGTCCTGCGCGTTCCCAACGATTCGATTCGCGACCGCCGCCGCGAACCAGTCGGCCGCCCCACCCGATGGGATGCCGTACCGCTCGAGGCCTGGCCGTCCCAGATCCTGGATGGTGGTCCAGCGGCCGGCCTCGACGACCTCGATCATGACGTAGGGACGAAGCGGAGCCGGTCGCCGGGCTTGAAGCGCACCGGCGGATCAGTCGCCGGGTCGAACAGCCGGAGCGTCGTTCGCCCGATGAGGTTCCATCCGCCCGGGCTCTCGACCGCGTAGATTCCCGTTTGCCGTCCGGCGATCCCGATCGATCCCGCGGACACGCGCAGACGCGGCGACGCCAACCGGGGCAGCGCCAGCTGATCGGGCAGCTCGCCGCAGTAAGTGAAGCCGGGAGCGAACCCCACGCAGTAGACGAGGTACT
>VBKD01000133.1 GCA_005888075.1 Chloroflexota bacterium | reverse complement strand
CCCAACGTCACTTCAGTACAGCGACCTGTTGACAGCCAGCGCGACGATCGTCACGCCCACGGGAACTGCTGCGCCGGCTGGGTCGGTTCAGTTCCAGATCGACGGCGACAACTTCGGGCCCGCGGAGCCTGTTTCATCGAGTGGTGCGAGTTTCACTGGACAAATTCTCAAGGGGCCGAATGGGCTGACAGTACCGGGGACCAATACGTTGAAGGCCACCTTCACCCCGGCCGACCCGACCCATTACAGCGCTTCGACACCGGGGAGCGCCGGCTTCACCCTGAGCCAGGAGGATGCGCGGGCCTACTACACAGGCGCGCTGCTGGCGTCGACGGGCTCGATAAACAACACCACCGCGAACGTGACACTTGCCGCCACGATCAAGGACATCACGGCAGTAACTGGCGATCCCGCTTCGGATCAATACCCCGGCGACATTCGCAACGCGATCGTTACTTTCGTCAACCGCGACGCGAGCGGCGCCGTTCTCTGCAGCGCGCCGATTGGTTTGGTTAGCTTGAGCGATTCTACTGTCGGCACCGCGACGTGCACCTCGACGCCGCTTCTCGCCAACACGACGGCGGGCGGGTCGCAGTACACAATTGGCATCGTCGTCAGCGGCTACTACACTCGCAACTTGCAGACTGATGATCAGGTGATCAACGTCTACATTCCGCAGAGCAACTTCATCACCGGCGGCGGCTACCTGAACAACACAAGCTCGGCCGGCCAGTATCCCGGCGCTATCGGGCAGCGAACGAACTTTGGGTTTAACGTCAAGTACAACAAATCCGGAACAAACCTCCAGGGCAACATCAACGTGATCGTCCGGAACAACGGCCGCGTATATCAGATCAAGGGCAACTCGATGACGTCGCTGGCAACGCTGGTCTGCACCGCGAATCCTTGCCCAACCACGACGAGTGCGAGTACCGCGACCTTCAACGGAAAGGCGTCGATTCAGGACATCACCGATCCGCTGAACCCAATCTCAATTGACGGAGGCGCCACCCTGCAAGTGACTATGACCGACTTCGGCTCGCCGACCTCGGACAAGATCGGCATCACCGTTTGGAACAAGAGCGGGGGCCTGTGGTTCGCGAGCAACTGGGACGGCACCAGGACGGTCGAGCAAACTTTGGCCGGAGGCAATCTCTCCGTCCACTAATCTCGCATGAAACGACGAGAGGGCTCCGCATCCGAAGCCCTCCCGTTCCCCCGGTTGATTCGTTCCGAAAGTTACTTGCTAGGCGATGCCATTGGTGATGCGCCACCGCCGCCGCCGGAGGGCGCTGGTGAAGAGACTGCCGGGTTTTGCGCTGGTCCCGGTTGAGCGCTGAACCAGTTCCACTGCGTGAAACCGAAGAACAGCATGATCATCACCAGGAACGCGAGGATGGCGACAACCAAGCCACCCAGGGCTCCCGCGCCGGGATCACCCGTGGTGACCGTCTCTGTGCCCGCCGGGCTCCAGTAACGCCGGACGCCGTAGCCGCCGGCTCCAAGGAGCAGAGCAAGAAGCAGAACGATGAGCAGAATGAAAAACAGGGTGCCCAATTACCACACCTCCTTTCGGGGTCGATTGGCCTGGTAGGGCCCCGACAACCGCGCCAATGGCGCAGCTCCTAACCCCTTGTTGCCATAACGCCCCAACCGCCTCCCTCTACCGACCATTCGAAGTACGCTCGGTTGTCGCTACCACAATTGGAGGGGATCAAGAAAATCCATGCATTGCTCGAGACACGAGTCGTGAACATCACCGCTGACACGATCATCAGGGGCGACATCGACATTGTTTGGGCGATCGTCATCGATGTTGCCAACTGGCCGAAGTGGGACCCGCACGAGCTGGCGGCGCGCCTCGACGGCCCGTTTGCCGCGGGCACAAAAGGATGGTCGAAGCCACGCGGTGCTCCGCCGGCCACCTGGACGATCACGCGAGTGGTCGACAAGAGGGAGTGGGCTTCAGAAAGCCCCCTGCCAGGCGGAAAGCTTTCAGGCGAGAGCAAATACGAACCGCTGGTCGGTGGCCGGATTCGGTGCGCCAGAACCGTGTCGGTGACCGGCCTCCTGGTGCCGCTCTTCCATCTGCATTTCGCGCGGCTGATCCGGCGCGATATGTGTCTGAGACCCGCGATTCCCAGGAGCTGGGTCTCAACACCGCCAATCCGACGACGCTCGTCGTCGACCTCAACTGTGCCTTCGCCTCGATCGAGCAGCAGCACGATCCATCGCTCCGCGGCCGGCCGCTGGCGATTGCCGCGTACGCAACTGACGCAGCCACCATCGTGTCCTCGTCGAGGGAGGCTCGTGATCTCGGGATAAAGACGGGCATGCGCGTCTTCGAAGCCAAAGCCATCTGCCCAGGGATCCTGGTGCGCGAACCGAATCCTCCTCTCTACCGCGCAGCGTCCGATCGGCTGATCGAGATCATGGAACGCCACACCCCGGACGTGCTGCGGATGTCGATCGACGAAGCATCGATGAACCTATCGGGCACCCCCGACCTGGTGAAGCTGGGTCCCGAAGGTGTTGGGCTCGCCATCAAGCGCTCGATCCGCGAGGAGATAGGCGAGTGCGTGACCTGCTCGGTCGGAGTCTCAACGTCGATCTGGATGGCCAAGCAGGCATCCAACCTGGACAAGCGCGACGGACTGCAGAGGATTGATCACACCAATCTCGTCTCGGTGTTCCGCCGGCTGCAGCTCACCGATCTCTCTGGAATCGCGGATGCGACGGCCAACCGCCTTCGCCGCGCGGGCATCCAAACCCCGGAGCAGTTTCTGCGTGCCACGCCCGACCGACTCAGGCTGGTCGGGATGCATTCAGAGGTTGCGCGGGGTTGGAGCATGCGCCTGCGAGGTTTCGAGGTCAGCGGCTTCGAGAGCACAAGGCGCAAGAGTTACAGCCATTCCCATGTGCTGGCGCGAGCGACCGCGTCACAGGCAGATCTCGAAGAGCTGCTCATGCGCCTGTCGGATATGGTCGGGCGGAGGCTGCGTGCCGCGGGGCGTCGTGGCAGCGTCGTCTCGGTAGGTGTCGTGTACCGACCCGAGGCCGGTCACTTCTCGAAGCAGTCGACGCTGGCGAAGCCGATATCGACCGGCGACGAGATCTATCAAGCGGCTTTGAAGCTTCTTGCCGCTCGCGATCCGCGTCGACTTGTCGGCACGCTCGGGGTCGGTCTCGCTGGGCTGAACGACGGCGAAGACGGCCAGCTGGACCTGTTCGCGGCAGCCGCCCGTCCTCGCAACGAGCGGCTGGAGGCTGCGGTCGACAAGATCCGAGATCGCTTCGGAGAGGATGCCGTGCAGCGCTCCCGGCTGCTCGGTCGTGCTCCGGTGGTCCGGGACCGGATCGCCTTCGGCAATACGGGCCACCCGGACGAGTCGAGACGGCCAGGCGACGAATGATCGTCTGAAGGACGGCGCGTTCTGCGACGTGCGTCTATACGATGACCCGCGTGTCGACCGCCACCACCATCACCGGGATTACCTCGCGCGTGCTGGACCTTCCGCTGCCGAGCGAGTTTCGTCCTGCGTGGGGCCGTGGCTCAGTGCAAACGACCTTTTTCATGACGCTCGTCGAGGTCCACACCGAAGGCGGCATCGTCGGAGTCACGGCCGCCGAAGCCCGCTCGGAGGTCGCGGTCGCGATCGATCGCTTCGTGACACCTCATCTCCTCGGCCGCGATGCCGCGGCGCCGGAACAGCTCGCGCCCATATTCAATGACGCCGAGATCCTCGGCCCGCCCGTCTACTGCATGGAGGTCGCGCTGTGGGACATCGCCGGTAAGGCCGCCGGCATGCCGGTCGCGAAGATGTGGGGACAGAACTCTGACCGTGTGCCCGTGTACTGCGCGACGGGAGAGGTGCGTTCCGCCGAAAGGCGGGTCGAGGACTGCCACCGCATCCTGGATGAGGGCTTCAGGGCCGTGAAGCTGCGATTCCATTCGGACGATCCCCGCGACGATATTGATGTCGTCGAGGCTCTGCGCAAAGAGTTCGGCGAGCGCCTGGCGATCATGGTCGACGCCAACCAGGCCGGCCTCGCCCCCGGGTTTGGCGGTCATCTCCAGTGGGACTTTCACACCGCCCTCGAGATCGCCCTGGAGCTGGAGCGTCTAGGTGTCACCTGGCTCGAGGAGCCACTGCCGCGCAGCGACTACGGCGGTCTCCGGCGCCTGCGCGACCGCCTGGGCACTCTGCAGCTGGCCGGCGGCGAGAACAACCACGGCCTGCATGAGTTCAAGGTGCTGATCGACCATGGCTGCTATGACGTCCTGCAGCCCGACGCCGTGCTGTCCGAAGGCGTGTACCAGCTGCGCAAGATCGCGGCAGTGGCAGAAGCGGCCGGCTTGCTGATGGCCCCGCATACCTGGACGAACGGCATCGGACTGCTGGCCAACCTCCACCTCGTCGCGTCCATACCCAACGCCTCATGGTTCGAGTTTCCGCACGACCCGCCCGGATGGCCGGCGTCGGCGCTCAGCCAGATGCTGGTCGAAAAGCCGTGGATCGACCGGGACGGCTGCCTGGTGGTGCCGGACCAGCCTGGATTCGGCTTCGGGCTCGATGAGGAGCTGATCGAGCACTACACGGTCGAACGCACCGGCTGACCTCCCTTCAAAGAAACCGAGGAGTTGACAAAGCAGCCCCTCAGGCAATACGTTGAGCCGCGATTTTGGAACGCTCCAATCGCGGACTTCATATTGGGTTTTTCACCGACGCCATGCCGGACCGGACGTTCGGGGAGGTTGCCCACTGGGCTGCCGCTACTGGTGTCATCCAGGACCTCGAGCTCGGCGTGGGCGGATACTCGCCCGTTCCCCATTGCGCCCCGGATGAGCTGCTCGGCAGTCCCGAAGCGATTCGCGGGCTGCGCAAGGCAGTCGACGACGAGGGCCTGGGCATCTCCGCCCTGAACGTCTCCGGCAACCCGCTTCACCCCAACCCGGAGCTTGCCCAGCGGCACGACGGCGACCTCCGCAATGCCATCCGGCTGGCCGCCGAGCTGGGCGTGGAGCGGCTGGTCGCGATGTCCGGGTGTCCAGGGGCGGGCGCGTCCGACCGGGTCGCACCCCACTTCTCGGGCGGCGGATGGTTGCCCGACCTCGAACGGATCGCGGAGTGGCAGTGGCGCGACCGCGTCGCCCCTTACTGGACCGAGCTGTCGGAATTCGCGCACCGCGAGCATCCGCAGCTGATGATCTGCTTCGAGCTACACCCAGGAACCTATGTCTTCAACTTCGACACCTTCACTCGTATCCGCCGGCTGGGCGCGAACCTCGGAGTCAACCTGGATCCGAGCCATTTCTTCTGGCAGTCGATAGACCCACTTGCAGTGGTCCAGGCGCTCGGCGATCGCATCGGCCACGTCCACGGCAAGGACACGACGCTTCATGCCAAGCGGCTCGCGCTCAACGGCATGCTGGACAGCCGCTGGCCCAACCCTCCTGACGAGATGCCTTGGAACTTCGCCACGGTCGGGCGCGGCCACGACGAGGAGTGGTGGCGAAAGTTCGTGGCGCTGCTCAGAGACTGTGACTTCAACGGCACGATCAGCATCGAATACGAGGATCCATTCGTGGCGGTCGAGGAGTCGGTGCTCGAATCGGCGACGCTTCTCTCACGCGTGATCAGCGCTTGAAAATCGAGCGGATCACCTGGCGGGTCGTGGACTTTCCGCTCGCGCGCGACTTCCATCCCGCATGGGCTCGGGGACGCAACCAACCCAACCTGCTGATGGTCTTGATCGAAGTTCAGACCGATGAGGGAGTGACGGGCATCGGCGCCGCTCACGCGGGAATCGAAGCCGCCGTCGCGATCGAGCGTTTTGTCGCCCCCTACTTCATCGGCCAGGACCCGACTTACGTCGAACGTCTGGTCCCAGTGCTTCGCGACGCGGAGATCCTTGGCGCTCCGGTGTACTGCATGGAGATGACCCTTTGGGACATCGTCGGGAAGCTCGCCGGCCTGCCGGTCGCGAAGCTCTGGGGAGGCTACTCCGACCGGGTCGTCGCGTACTGCGCCACGGCCGAGGTCCGCTCACCTGAGCAGCGCGTCGATGACGTCCATCGCATGCTGGCGCAGGGATATAAGGCGGTCAAGTTTCGCTTCCACCTGCCGGACCCGCGCCAGGACCTGAAGGTTGTGGAGGCGGTGCGCGCGGCGGTGGGCGACCGGATCGAGATCATGGTCGACGCCAACCAGGCGGGCGTCGAGCCCGGTCACGGCGGCCATCGCACGTGGGGCTTTCCAATGGCGCTAACCGTGGCCCGCGAGCTCGAACGCATGAAGGTGCGCTGGTTGGAGGAGCCGCTCCCGCGGCACGACTATGACGGCCTGCGCCGCCTGCGCGACAAGCTCGACACCCTGGCCATCGCGGGTGGAGAGGACAATCACGGGCTCCACGAGTTCAAGCTCCTGATCGATCGGGGTTGCTACGACATCCTTCAGCCCGACGCTCTACTGTCGGAAGGCGTCGGCGAGATGCGGAAGATAGCGGCGCTCGCCGAGGTCTCTCGGGTCGAGGTGGCGCCGCATACATGGGGCAACGGCATCGGGCTCATGGCCAACCTTCATCTTGCCGCTGCCATCCCCAACTGCCCCTTCCTGGAATTTCCAGACGATCCGCCCAGCGGCTGGACGGCGGCAGCGCGCGACCAGATGCTCGCCGAGCCGCTCGTCATCGACCGGCAAGGCTGCGTGCGCGTCCCCGACCGCCCAGGTTTCGGCCTGGTGCTCGACGAAGAGCGAATCGCGCGCCACACCGTCAGCGCGCATTCGGTCAGCTCCGGAGACTAGGCACCCTTCCCCACCTCGAGCAGCACCCTGCCGGCCTCGACGCGGACGGGGACGACCTTCACCCTGTAGCCGTCATCCCAGAGCGAGCCACCGTCTTCGATGTCGAACTCCCATCCGTGCCAGGGGCACGCGATGACCGGCCTCCCCTCGTCCAGCTCCATCGAACCGGGCGCTGGACTGCTCAGGTGGCCGCTGACGATGCCGAGGCAGACTGGTCCCTTCTGATGCGGACAGCGGTTATGCATCGCGAAAAAGCGATCTCGCCAACGCAGCACTCCGACCTCGTGGCCGCCTGCGCTCACGATCCGGAACCGGCGATCTTCGAAATCGGCGATGCCACCCACGTCGACCGTCATGGGCGTGCCGCGGCCGGCCTAGCGGGCTTCATAAGTTCCGCGGACTTCCATCCATAGAGGGCGCACGCGTTATCGACGAACACGCGTGCATGCCACTCGGCGGGCAGGCGCGTCGACAGGTACTCGATCTCATCGGCGTCCCAGTGGGGGTAGTCCGATGAGTACACGAGCCGGTCCTCGAGGCCCATCGAGTGAAGCAGTTCGACGACGTTTTCCCGTTTGGGCGCGATCTCGAGCGGCTGCGTCGTGACCCAGACGTGCTCGGCGAAGTATTCGCTGGGCAGCCGCTTGAGCCAGGGCACCTCACGACGCAAACCCTTGAACTCGGTATCAAACCGCCACAGCAGGCTGGCGATCCACGCCGAGCCTCCCTCGATGAGGACGAGCTTCAGGCGTGGAAATTTCTCGAACACCCCATGCGCGATGAAGCTGACCAGGTGGGTCTGGATGGCCTGCGGCCAGAGCACGTGAGTTTCGAAGTATGTGTTGACGCTTCCGCCGCCGGTGCTAGGCGGATTCGCCCACCCGCCGGCGCCGCCGTGGATCGCGACCGGCTTGCCAGTCTCTTCGGCCGCGGCGTACATCGGATGGAAGACCGGATGGCCGAATCCATATCCGAACGGGTTGTCGACCAGCATCACCTGCACCATCCGCGGGTTCGCGGCGTGCCGCCTGATCTCCGCGGCGGCGACCTCCGGCATCTGGGTGCCGACCAAGATCGATGACATCAGGCGCGGATCGCGTGTCAGCCAGCGATCGATGCTCCAGTCGTTGGCCGCTCGCGCCAGCTCATTCGCAAAGTACGGATTGTGATGACCTGCGAGGTGGCTGTCGTCGCCGAATGTCAGGATCGCCCGGCGGACGTCTGACACGTCCAGGAGCTGGGTGCGCATCGTGGGGTAGTCGGATCCCGGCTCGCCTCCTCCTTCCGGATACGTGTCCGCTCGCATGAAACCGTGCGGGTTCGGCAACCCATCCTGCACCGTGAGGGGTACGTTGCCCGCGCGTCCGCGGTCGGTCACGTATTCCCGCCATCCCCGCGACAGGTAATCGATGAGCTCGGCGTCGGTGCTCCGAGCGTGGTGGACGTCGCAATCGATGACAGGTCCTGAGTACATGGCTGAGGCTGGTCTCCTAATGGTGAGCCCGGCAGGGCGGACCACGTCCGCCCTGCCCCGACTCGGTTTACTTCAGTGTCTCGACCTTGTCCTGGCCGACCTGATTGGCGACCGCGTCATGCAGGATCTTGATCGCCGCGTCAACCGATGTGTTGGGATCCGTCGCAATCTGGCCCGTCGCCTGCCCGATGCCTTGCACCCACGCCGGGTAGCCCTCCTGCTCCGACGGGACGAGCTTTGAGTTGGGCAGAGCGTCGCCGAATGCCTTGTTGAAGGGAGGAGCGAAATTGAGGAAGCCAGGGGACTTGGCTACCGTCTGGCTTGGCGGGACGAATCCCGCACGGTTGGCGATGTAGGTCTGGTTGTCGTCGCTTTCCATGATCTTCATCAAGCCCCACGACAGCTGCGGATGCTTGGTGACCTTGGAGATCGAGACGGCCCAGCCCCCGAGCGTGCTTGCGCTCCCGGGAGCCTGGCCATGTGAGGTCGGAAGCGGCACGGCGCTGGCCTCCTGAGCCGCGTTTGCCCAGTGGCGGTTGTCCTCAGTCCATGCGTCGGCGAACCAGTTGGAACCGACCGCGATTGCCAGTTGGTGGTCCTTCAGGAGCACCACCGGCCGGCCCACCGCCTTGGGAGAGAACAGGTCGGAGGTCGATGCGCCGAGCTTCTCGCCGTAAACCTTCTTGTAGAAGTCGAACACTTCACGCAGGCCGGGGCTGTCGACCACCCACTTCTTCGTGTTGTAGTCGAAGATCGTCGGGGTCGATGAGCCGTAGACGAGGTTCGCGCTGCCCTGCAGCACGCCGCCGGCCCCCGCGCTCGTGCCGGCTGCTGTCCAGAACGGGATCACGCTCTGGCCGCTCGCCTTGACGGCGCGCGCCGCAGCCAGAAGGTCGTCCCATGACTTGGGCGTCCAAGGCACCGAGATGCCGGCCTTGGTAAGCATGGAGGTGTTGTAGTAGATCGCCGTGTTGTTCTCGCCGGTGTTGACGGCGTAGACCTTGCCGTTGATCCGGCTCTCATCCTGGATGACCTTGGGAAACGAGGCCCAGAACGGCGCCTTGCTCGAGTCAGTGACGAAGGAGTCGAGCGGCAGCAGATAGTCGGAACCGACCCACTGCCCGACATAACCGGACGGCAGCATGAAGACATCGGGGGTCGTGGATGGATTCTTGTACTCGAGCGCGACCTTGTTCACGAGGTCGACGTCTGTGCCGTTGAAGCCCTGCAGGTTGAGCTTCGCTTTCGGATATGCGGCCTCGAACTCGCTCTTGACCTTGTTCCACCAGATGACGGATGTGTCGTCAGAGTCGAACACGTAGGTCGTGGAATAGGCCACCGTGATCGTGCCCGTCATGTCGTCGCTGAGGTTGGTCGCTCCGGTGTTGTTGCTGCCACCGCACCCCATGAGCAGGGCCGGCAGCAAAGCCAGCACCGCGGACCAGGCTCCAAGTTGGCGTGGGTACCTCAATGCACTACCTCCTTTTGAAGTCCTCTTTTTTCTTGGCTGGCGCTACTTGTGGTTCAGCCTCACGTTGCTGATCCGGACGCCCTTGCACCGACTCCTCAATCCACGCCTCCCTCGCGGATCTCAGAGCTTCGGTGCTGCTGGCCACCGGCCGCTGGAGGATTGATTCCCCCGACCGGGCGTCGAAAAGATGGAGTCGCGCAGGATTTAGAGCAAGCTCCACCCGCTCTCGGGGCCGGACCCCGGAGCGTGGCGGGAACCGCGAGGTGACCGTCTCGCCTGCGCATACCGCGGTCACATACGCCTCGTGGCCCATAGGCTCGACGACATCCACATCCGCGTTGAGCGTGAGCGTGGAATCGGGGCCTGCCGCCGGGCGCCACATCAGATCCTCGGGCCGGATTCCGACCGTGACCTCACCTTCGGATGCTTCGCTGACCAGCAGCGACCCGGCGCTGAGCGAGGCCTTCATGCCCAAGAATTCCACCGCGGGCTTGGCCTCGACCATCGTGAGGTGGCCGGGGACGAAGTTCATCCGTGGGGAGCCGATGAAGCCCGCGACGAACACGTTCGCCGGGTTGTCGTACAGCGTCTCCGGCGCATCGACCTGCTGCAGACGCCCGTTGTTCATGACGGCGATCCGGTCGCCCATGGTCATCGCCTCAACCTGGTCGTGCGTGACGTACACCGTGGTGACCCGGAAACGCTGATGAAGCCGGCTGAGCTCGGCACGCATCTGCACGCGAAGCCCGGCGTCGAGGTTAGACAGCGGCTCGTCCATCAGGAACACCTGCGGCTGCCGGATCAATGCGCGTCCGAGAGCGACGCGTTGCCGCTGCCCCCCGGAAAGCTGTGAAGGCCGCCGCTTTAGGAGCTGCCCCAGACCCAGCACGTCCGCCGTCTCTTTGACGCGCTGCGCGACGAGATCTTTCGATGCTCCATGCGCGCGCAGGCCGAAGGCCAGATTGTCGTAGACGTTCATGTGCGGGTACAGCGCGTAGCTCTGGAAGACCATCGCTACGTCGCGAAAGCGCGGGGAGAGGTTGTTGACCAGCTTGTCGCCGATGAGGATGCGGCCGTACGACGGGCGCTCGAGCCCCGCCAGCATGCGCAGCGTTGTTGTCTTGCCGCACCCCGACGGGCCTACCAGAACAAGGAACTCGCCTGCGTTGACTGTGAGGTTGAGGTCCTCCACTGCGGTCTCGGCGCCGAAGATTTTGTGCACGCCCTCAAACCGGACTTGGCTCAACATCTACTTCACCGCGCCACCGAAATTGAACGCCCCGCTGAAGTACCGCGACATGAACAGGTAAAGCACGATCACGGGGACCGAGAACAGCAGAGAGAACACCGCCAGGTCACCGAACTTGAAGAGGCCGTGCGAGCCCATGAAGTTGTAGATCTCGACCGGCCCGGGTTGGTTGTTCGGGCTATAGGTCAGGACGAA
>VBKD01000232.1 GCA_005888075.1 Chloroflexota bacterium | reverse complement strand
TCACGTTCTCCGGTCTGACCGTCGCCGTCGGCCTCTCGGCCATGCTCTTCTTCCAGGGCACCTTCATGGCCTCGATGGGCGCGGCCGGGGCCATCGTCGTCGGCATGGCGGTGATTTACGGGCTGACCTTCCTCCCCGCGGTGCTATCGATCATCGGCCCGGGCGTCAATCGCCTCCGCATCGCGTCCTTGCTGCGCCGCCCGCAGAGGGTGAATACGGAGAGCGGTTTCTGGCACGGCCTTGCGATGTGGGTCATGAAGCGCCCGATCATCGTCCTCATCCCAACAGTTCTGTTCCTCGTGCTTGCGGGATCACCGTTCTTCCAGCTGCGGATGGCGAATGGGGACGTCGACATGCTGCCGCCGCGGCTCGAGGCCCGCGAGGGTTACGACAGGCTGATCGCCGACTTCCCAGGTCGCAACCAGACCAGCTTCAGCATCGTCCTCAACTATCCAGACGGCTCGCCCCTCACGGCCTCGCACGTCGCGGACCAGATCGCGTTTGAGAAGCGCATAGCGGCGATCCCGGGTGTGCTCAACACGTCTTCGATCTACGACCTCGACCCTAAGCTGACGGCGGCCGACTACCAGGCGATGTATTCGGGAGACACGAGCAAGCTCCCCGCGCAGGCGCAACAGCTCCTGCAGGCCCAGGTTGGCAAGCACATCGTGGTGATTCAGGCCAACTCCAATGCCCAACCCACGTCGGACGAGGCGCGGAACATCCTCAAGGCCATCCGCGCCGACCAAGGCGCGAGCGGCGGGGCCCAGGTGCTGGTGGGCGGCGCGACCGCGATCGACGTCGACGTGATCAACTTCATCATCGAGCGCACACCTCTCGCGATTGCGGTGGTGGTCCTGATCACCTACCTGCTTCTCTTCCTGCAGACCGGCTCGGTCGTGCTGCCGCTGAAGGCTGTGATCCTCAACTTCCTTTCCATCGGCGCCTCGTTCGGAGCGCTGGTCTGGATCTTCCAGGAGGGGCACTTCGCGAGCCTGCTCGGTTTCACGCCACAGTCGATCGACCCGAGCATCCCGGTCATCCTGTTCTCGATCGTCTTCGGGCTCTCCATGGACTACGAGGTCTTGCTCGTGAGCCGCATCCACGAGGAGTACGTGCGGACGGGGGATAACACCGCGGCTGTGGCGACCGGACTGGAACGGTCCGGGCGGCTCATCACCGGTGCCGCCGCGATCATGTTCGCCGTCTTCATGGCCTTCGGCCTGGCCGAAGTGGTGATCATCAAGGCGATCGGTGTGGGGCTCGCGATCGCGGTGGCGATCGACGCCACGATCGTGCGTTCGCTGGTCGTCCCGGCGGTCATGCGCCTGCTCGGCGACGCGAACTGGTGGGCTCCGAGGCCGCTGCGCTGGCTGCACAGCAGGGCAGGACTGAGCGACCTGGGGGTCGAGGAGCGGCCCACGCGAATCGAGCCTAAATCTGCACCAGGGGTCGCCTAGCAGGCCCGACAATACAGAACGTGCACGCCGCGTCCGATGACGCATTCGCCGAGGTCAAAGCCAAGGTCGACCTGGTCAAGGTCGTCTCCGAGCACGTCCGGCTGACCAAGCGGAACAAGGATTACTGGGGCCTGTGCCCGTTTCACCAGGAGGACAGCCCCAGCTTCCATGTCAACCCGCAGAGGCAGTCCTGGTACTGCTTCGGCTGCGAGCGCAAGGGCGATGTCTTCACGTTCGTCGAGCTGATCGAGAAGACGGACAAGCGCGGCGCCCTGCAGCTGCTCGCGGAGAGGGCGGGGGTGGAGCTCAAGAAGCTCTCGCCGGACCAGAAGGAACGCGCCGACGACCGCCGCCGCATCCTCGCCATGCTCAAGCTGGCGGCCCAGTACTACGAGTACGTGCTGTGGAAATCGCCGGCGGGCGAGCCAGGGCGCCGGCTGCTCGAGTCACGCAGGGTCAGCGAGGAGACGGCGGCGCGCTTTCAGCTGGGCTACGCACCGGCGGGCCGGGGATTCGCCGAGTACATGAGAGCCAAGAAGCGCTCGCTGGTCGATGCGCAGGCCGCGGGGCTGCTTCGCCGCGACGGCGCGGACTTTT
>VBKD01000132.1 GCA_005888075.1 Chloroflexota bacterium | reverse complement strand
GGACCTCGCGCCAGCTCGCGAGGTACATGGGGATCTCGTATGCCGACATGACCTGGCGATGCGCCGGCATCAACCACAATGCCTGGTTCACGACGCTTGAGCGCGACGGCCAGGATCTCTACCCGTTGCTCCGGGAGCGGGCCCGAGTCCCGGAGATCTACGAGGAGGATCCGGTTCGATTCGAGGTCATGCTCCACATCGGGGCATTCGTCACCGAATCCAGCGGCCACTTCTCCGAGTACTTGCCGTATTTCCGCAAGCGGCCTGACCTCATCAAGAAATACATGCGGCCGGGTTATCGCGGCGAAAGCGGTTTTTATGCCAACAACTGGCCGGAATGGCGTCGAGCCAACGACGAGTTGATCGCCTCGATGCTTCGTGGCGAGACCCCGGTGCCTCTAGAGCGCAGTCACGAATATGCATCGGACATCATTGAGGCCATCGAATGCGGCCGCCCCGCGACCATCCACGGCAACGTGCGGAACAAGGGGGCCATCGACAACCTCCCCGATGGTTGCGTGGAAGTCGAATGCCTCGTCGACCATAGCGGCCTGCACCCTCGACGCTTCGGCCCGCTTCCGGAGCAGATGGCCGCCTTGAACCGCGCGCACATGGCAGTCCACGAGCTGGTAGTTCAATCGCTGATGGAGCGCAGCAAGCAGAAGGCCAAGTACGCGCTGATGCTCGACCCGCTCACGTCCGCGGTCTGCTCGCTGGACGAGATCGACCGGATGTTTGAGGAGATGTGGGAAGCAGAGCGCGAAAGCCTTCGGGCCTTCGATTAGGCGACTGCCCTTCCGAACGCTCGCGCGCCCATGAACACCGCAAGGACCGTGAGCACCAACATGATCGTCACGCCTTTGATCACGCTTGGGTCGCTGATTTGGTCGTTGAAAACGGCGCGCGCAGCCTCGACCGCGTAGGACAGCGGATTGATCGCCGCGATCGTGCGCAGCCACTGAGGAGCGAACCCAAGCGGAAGCAGCACGCCTGAAAGCAACAGGATCGGCAGGCTCGAGGTGAAGATGATCGGCGCGTAGCTGTCCTCGCTCCGGACCCAAAGCGCGACTGTGTATCCAATCGCGGCTGTCAGCAGCGCGGTAAGCGCGATCAGAGCCAGCACGATCACAACCCCAACCGGATGGACGCTCAAGCCGAAAGGCAGGGCCAGAAGAATCAGGATCAACGACTGCGCCACGATCGAGATCACGTCGCGGGCCGCGCGCCCGAGCAAGAGTGCGACGCGACTCACCGGCGTCACGCGCAGCCGTTCGATAACCCCTGCTCGGAGCTCGGCGATGAGGCTGAAGCCAACGCCTGCCGCGCTGAACAGCCCGAGCTGGACGAGCAGTCCGGGAACGAACACGTTGTAAGCGCCGCCGTGAGGGAATCCCCGCAGCGCGGCGACCGGCTGGAGGAGGGGGGCGAAGAGGATGAGGTAGAGAAGCGGCTGCAGGACACCCAGTGCAACCCAGACCGGATTGCGAATCAACAGCCCGAAGTAGCGCCCGAAGACAAGCCATGTGTCGCGAAGCAATTTCACGCGGCAACCTCACGCAGCGACCGGCCCGTCTGCCGGAGGAACACATCGTCGAGGCTGGGGCGATGCAAGCCGATGGTGACGAGCCGCAAGCCCGATCCGTCGAGCAAGCGCAAGATGGCCGGCATCGCGACCTCGCCGCGGTCGACGTACAGCAGGACCGCGCCGTCCTCCAGACGAGACTCGCGCACAAAGGGCTCGTCGCTCAGGACGTCGAGCGCGCGCTGCTGATCGCCGTCGATGCTCAGGGAAACTACGTCGCCGGCCACCGCGCGCTTCAGCTCTTCCGGCGTGCCCTCGGCGACGATCTTTCCGTAGTCGATGATGGCTATGCGGTCGCACAACGCATCGGCTTCATCGAGGTAGTGCGTGGTCAAGAAGACTGTGGTGCCGCGATCGTGCATCCGCCTCACCTCGTCCCACACGCGCGCGCGGCTTTGCGGATCGAGTCCCGTTGTGGGCTCGTCGAGAAACAGCAGCTGCGGGTCGTGCACCAGCCCGAGCCCGATGTCGAGTCGCCGCTTCTGCCCGCCCGAATAAGTGCCGGTCGAGCGATCCGCGCAGTTCTCGAGCTCGAGCATCTCGATAAGCTCCGCCGCCCGACTCGTCGCGGCCGCGAGCGACTTGCCGTAGAGGCGACCCTGAAAGACCAGCTCGCGCCGGCCCGTGATCTCGCGGTCAGACCCACCCGCCTGGCCGACGTAGCCGATGCGTTCTCGGATCTGAGCCGGCTGGGTCAGCAGGTCAAAGCCCGCGACTCGTGCGTTGCCGCCGCTCGGCGGAAGCAGCGTCGTGAGCATCCGGAGCGTTGTCGTCTTGCCGGCGCCATTTGGGCCGAGAAAGCCGAAGATCTCTCCCTGGCTCACAGTCAGGTCCACTCCGGCGACCGCCTGCACCTCGCGCTTGCGCGATTTGAAAACGCGCCGGAGCTGGGTGGTTTCGATAACTGGTTCAGGCACCGGGGGACAATTATTGTTGGGATGCGATGTCCGATGCATTCCACGGCTGGCCCGAGGACTTCCAGCGCTTTTTCATAGGCCTGGAGCTCGACAACTCAAAGCGTTATTTCGACGCCAACCGTCAGGTTTACGAGCGGGCGGTCAAGGCGCCGATGGTCGCGCTGGTGGAGTCACTCGCCGACCAGTTCGGCCCCATGAGGGTGTATCGCCCCAATCGCGACATCCGCTTTGCCAAGGACAAATCACCGTACAAGACGAACATCGGCGCCTACTCGACGGGCGGCGGGACCGGAGCCTACGTTTCGCTCGACGCGCGCGGCCTGATGGTGGCGACCGGACGCTACGAGATCACGCCGGAGGAACTGGCGAAATATCGGGAGAAGGTCGCCGTGGAGCGGACCGGAGCCCCCCTCGCCGCCATCGTGGACAAGCTCGAGAAGGGCGGATACAAGCGGGGAGGGGAGGAGCTGAAGCGTGTTCCGGCCGGCTACCCGCCGGACCACCCGCGGGCTCACCTCCTCCGCCACAAGCGCTTGTTCGTTTACAGGGGCCTTGGCCTTCAGCCCTGGCTTGGGTCCCCTGCTGCCCGGAAGCACATCGTCATGGTCCTGACCGAGGCACAACCACTGAATGACTGGCTGAAGAAGCACCTCGGTTGAGTACGATGTTTACAGTTCTTTGATCTTTTCCACCTGAAGAACGGCAGAATCCTTCGTTGTACATGTCACGGTTGGACATGCTCGCGTGAGCGAGAAAGGAGGTAAGTGAACATGAGATTCCTGAAGGGCGGTTCCGCCGGCCAGCGGGGCCAGGGCATGGTGGAGTACGCCCTGATTCTGGTACTCGTTTCGATCGTTGTCATCGTGATTCTTTTGACCATGGGCCAGCAGATCGCGAACGTTTTCTCCAACGTCGTCGCCGCGCTGGGGGCCTGAGCTTCTGATCGGGCGGGGCCATTCCGGCCCCGCCCACCCCGTCCGCCTACGGGCGAGGTCCTCCGCCTGGCTGACCTGACTTCGCCTTGGCTGCGGCCGTGAGGCGATGGCGGATCATCCGCCGAGCTAGGAGCCGCCGGAACTGGTCGGGACCGGCCTCGAAGGCGCGGATCGAAGACAGGGCGATCGTCGTCTCGGGAGAAGGACCCCCGGCGAGCATGCTCGGCAGGCCCACAAAGTCTCCTGTGGTCGCCACCCGGAGCGGGCGGGCGTCAGCCGAAACCAACGCTTCGCCCTCGAGGATCACCCAGAGCCTGGGGGAACGCCGTCCCTGGACCGTCATCCGGGTGCCGCGATCCACCATCGTCTCGTTCAGCAAGCCCGCCGCGAACTGCAGCTCGGGCCATTCGAGGCCGGAGAAGGGTTCGGTTGCCGCCAGCCGGTCGGCCCGCGCGCTCAGCGGCTGGAGAACCTCCACCAGCCTTGACACCCAGCTTGGCCCCGAATCCATGAATTCCATGAGCAGGCGGTAGCCAGGCTATGGCGTCCGAATTAGGCGACGGGAGCCGAAAAATTAACAATTGGGGGCCCTGACCGCAAGGCTCCGTGATCGCTGGGAGCTCCTTAACCAAAGGCTAACCCAGGCCAACTCCCCAGCCGTTAAAGTTCAAGAAATGGCGGTGGGAGCCCAGTCCGAACCTGAAATCACGCCTGTTCTGGCGCCTGTCAGCTCGCGTTACATCAACCGTGAGCTGTCGCGTCTCGACTTCGACGAGCGGGTGCTGGCGATGGCCGAAGACGCCAGGCTCCCCCTGCTGGAGCGGGTACGGTTTCTCGCCATTTTCAGCCAGAACTTGGACGATTTCTTCCAGGTGCGCGTCGCCGGTCTGAAGGAGCAGGTGCTCGCCGCGGTCGCCGTGGCCTCTCCCGACGGCATGTCGCCCCTCGAGCAGCTGAAGGCGATCCGCACGCGAGTCGAGGACCTTATCAAGCGCCAGGCCAACCTCTACACCCGCGAGATCGTCCCTACGTTGGCCGGGTCCTCCATCTCGATCATTCGGGCCGGAGACGTCAGCAAGAAGGAGCTGAACCAGCTTCATGTGGTTTTCCGCGAACAGATCTTCCCGGTCCTCACGCCGCTGGCGGTCGACCCGGGCCACCCGTTCCCCTACATATCGCATCTCTCTTTGAACCTGGCGGTCATGGTGCGCGACCCCCAGCGCAAGGAGCAGCGTTTCGCTCGGGTCAAGATCCCTCCTGTCCTGCCCAGGTTCATCCCGATCGTCGAGGGAGAGCGGTATGTGCCCCTCGAAGACGTCATCGCTCTTCACGTTCCGTTGCTGTTCCCGGGAATGGATATCGTTTCGCATTACCCGTTCCGGGTCACGCGAGACGGTGACCTGGATGACGTCGACAGCGACGCCGAGGACCTGCTGGCCGCCATCCAGACCGAGTTGCGCCGCCGCCGCCGGCACGCCCGCGTGGTGCGTCTGGAGGTAGATCCGCACATGTCGCCCGAGGTGCTGGAGCTGCTGACGCGAGAGCTCGAGCTGCAGCCGGTCGATGTCTACCAGATCGACGGACTGCTGGACATGGGCGCTCTGTCCGCGCTCGCCCAGATCGACCGCCCAGACCTCAAAGAGGAACCGTGGACGCCGACCACGCAACCGCGGCTGCGCGGCCTTGGCGCAGAGGTGCCTGACCTGTTCGCAGTGCTGCGCGCGGGCGATGTTCTCGCACACCACCCGTACGACTCGTTTGCGACATCGGTCGAAGCATTCATCGACCACGCCGCAACCGATCCCGACGTGCTGGCGATCAAGCAGACCCTGTACCGGACGTCAGGTCCGGCGAGCCCGATCGTCCGCTCGCTCATCCGCGCCGCCGAACGTGGGAAGCAGGTCGTCGCGCTGGTCGAGCTCAAGGCACGTGGTGACGAGCAAGCCAACATCGGCTGGGCCCGCGCGCTCGAGGAAGCGAACGTGCACGTCGTGTATGGGCTCCTCGGACTCAAGACCCACGCCAAGGTGACCCTCGTCGTAAGGCGCGAAGGCGGTCACATCCAGCATTACCTGCACGTGGGCACGGGGAACTACAACCCGAGCACCGCGCGCGGCTACGAGGACGTGAGCCTGCTGTCCGCCGATCACGAGCTTGGCGCAGATGTCACCGAGCTGTTCAACCTGCTGACCGGCTACAGCCGCCAGACGAAGTATCGAAAGCTTCTGGTCGCGCCGACGAACCTGCGCGCTGGCATCACGCAGCTCATCGAGCATCAGGGGGTGGTGGGCGGCCGGATCGTGATCAAGGTGAACAACTTGATCGACCCCGACATCATCGACGCGTTGTACACGGCGGGGCTGGCCGGCGCGCAGGTCGACCTGATCGTCCGCAGCATGTGCTCATTGCGTCCCGGCGTCCCAGGCTTGTCGGACCGCATCAGGGTGCGCTCGATCGTGGGTCACTTCCTCGAGCATTCCCGAGTGTTTGCCTTCGGCAACGGCGACCAGGCCGAGTACTACCTCGGCTCATCGGACCTGATGCCGCGCAATCTCGACCGCCGCGTCGAGGCAGTGGTGCCTGTGATGGACACCAAGCTGCGGCGGCGTCTCGAGCGGATCATGGACACCCTGCTGGCCGACGATGTGCTGGCCTGGGAGCTCGGTCCCGACGGCGCCTGGCGCAAGGTCGCGACAGTCAACGGACTCAACTCGCACAAGCGCTTCCAGGAGATGGCCCTGGAAAGCGCCCATGGCAACGGGTTGGGCAACCGCATCGCGCATGCTTGAGCCCCGTTGTTAGAACGTGAGGTGAAACTCGGGGCGGGCCCTGCGTTCCACCTCCCTGACCTGACGGGAGTCATCGATGGGGTAGGGGTCTCCCCGCCCGAGGCGGCCCGGCTGGAAACCGTCTATTACGACACTCCGGACCTGCGATTGGCGCGTTGGGGGGTCTCGCTGCGTCACCGTGCAGGAGAGGGATGGACCCTCAAGCTGCCTCCAAGGGCGGCGGAAGGGTCTCGACCTGGGGCGCTGCTCGAACGCGATGAGCTCACCTTTCAAGGCGGCGCCAAGAAACCGCCGCTTGAAGCGATCAAGATCGTCCGTGCCTACGTCCGCAACTCGGAGCTGGTCCCGGTCGCGCGCCTGTCGACCTTGCGGCGTCGCGTGCGCCTCGTCGATGGCGGCGGATCTCGCCTGGCTGAGGTAGTGGACGACGAAGTTTCCGTGCGTGACGGCCGGCGCGTGGCCGCGAGGTTCAGGGAGATCGAGGTCGAGGTCGCCGGAACCAACGGCGAGGATGGCATCGTCACGCCGCTTGTCGCGCGACTCCGCAACGCAGGCGCAGGAGCACCCGACCCGACGCCGAAGCACATCCGCGCGTTGGGGCCGCGCGCCATGGAGCCACCCGAGGTGGCGGCGCAACCGGTGCAACCGGACTCGCCCGCGAAGCTAGTGGTACGGAGCGCCATCGCGGGTTCGGTCGCCTCGCTGCTGCGCCAGGACCCGCTCGTGCGCACGACCGGCGATCCCGAAGCCGTGCACCAGGCGCGGGTCGCGACACGCAAGCTGCGTTCGCATCTGCGAACCTTCGGTCCTCTCCTCGACTCCGAATGGACCGAGCCGCTTCGCTCCGAGCTGGGCTGGCTCGCGATGGGGCTCGGCGCGGTGCGCGATCGTGAGGTGCTGCTCGACCGGCTTCGCGAACGCGCCGGGTCGCTCCCCGCGAGCGACGTGAAATCAGCGACCTCGCTCCTGCGAGGCCTCGAGGAAGAGATCGAAGCGTTGAGGAAGAAGCTGCTGGTCGACCTCGACTCGCAGCGTTACATCGACCTCCTCGAGAGATTGGTGGCCGCCGCGCAAGCTCCGATGACGCTGCCTGAAGCCGAGCAGCCCGCGAGCGCGGTTCTTCCGGCTCTCGCGACGAGTCCATGGCGCCGGCTCCGCAGCGCGGTTCGTCAGCTGCCCGAGACTCCGACCGACTCCGAGCTGCACCGAATCCGGATCCTGGCCAAGCGTGCGCGCTATGCAGCAGAGGCAGTGGCCCCGGTGGCCGGTCCGGCGGCGGCGGCGTTCGCGCGGGCCGCCGCCAAGCTTCAGACCATCCTGGGCGAGCACCAGGACAGCGTGACCGCCCAGGCCTGGCTCCGTGCGTCACACGCCAGAGGCCGCAGAGCGTTTGTGGCGGGCGAGCTGATCGCTCTCGAGCGCATCGCTGCCGAGGACGCGCGCGCGAGGTGGCCGAAGATCTGGAACTCTCTGGATCGCAAGAGCCTGCGATCCTGGATGCCATAAAAGCCTCCACCGCGACCCACTAGTGGGAACGTTCTATTTCGTCCGCCACGCCAAGTCAGGCAGTCGGAGTCACTGGGAGGGTGATGACCGCCTCCGACCGGTCAGTAAGAAGGGGCTGGCGCAGGCTGAGAAGCTGGTCGCCATTTTCGAGCCGTTTCCCATTTCCGCGATTTACTCGAGTCCGTTCCTACGCTGCGTGCAAACGGTTGAAGCATTGGCCCGCGCGCGCAAGCTCAAGATCAAGCAATCCGAAGCGCTGGCGGAGGGCATGGGCTTGAAAGGCGCCATGCAGTTCATCGGTGACCCGGAGCTGGACCAGGTTGTGTTGAGCTGCCACGGCGATCTGGTCTGGGAGCTGGTCGAAGACCTGGTCAACCGGCACGTCATCAGAGCGGGCGAGGGTGGGTTCGACAAGGGCTCGACTTGGGTGGTCACCTTCGACGATGGTCTTCCCGCCCAAGCTCGCTTCATCCCCGCCCCCTGAACAGCTAGGCTGCCCATGTGACCGTCACGCTGCGTGGCGCCGGCCTGTCGGAGACCCAGGTGGTCGACGTGGCCCGTCACGGCGAGAAGGTCGCGCTTGCGGCCGCAGCCCGGCAACGGATGGAGCGGAGCCGCGGTCGCGTCGAGCGCGCGGCGAGGTCACGGGAGCCGGTGTACGGGGTCTCCACGGGATTCGGGGCTCTGGCCGGCACGCGCGTCGCGCCACTGCGGCAGCCCGAGCTCCAGATCGCGCTCATCCGATCCCATGCGGCGGGGATGGGGCCGCCAGTCGACACCGAGGTCGTGCGGGCGATGATGCTGCTACGCGCGAGGACCCTGGCCATGGGCATGTCCGGTGTGCGGCCGATCGTGGCCGAGACGCTGATCGCTTTGCTCAATGCGGACATCACGCCCGTTGTGCCGTGTTACGGCTCGGTCGGCTGCAGCGGCGACCTGGCGCCTCTTGCCCACGTCGGCCTCGCCCTGGTCGGCGAGGGAGAGGTCGGCGACGCCGAGGGACAGCGCAAACCTGCCGCCCACGCCCTCAAGACGGCAAGGATCAAGCCGCTCAAGCTCGAGACCAAAGAAGGACTCGCGCTGATCAACGGCACCGATGGAATGTTGGGCATGCTGGTGCTCGCGTGCGCGGATGCCGAGCGACTCTTTCGCACCGCGGACATCACCGCGGCGATGACAGCCGAAGCCCTGCTTGGAACGGATCGCGTTTTTCAAGCGCGCCTCCATGAGGTCCGACCGCATCCGGGCCAGGTCGCAAGCGCCGCGAATCTCGCGCTGCTGATGAGCGGTTCGCAGATCGTTGCATCGCATCGTCACTCGAATCACGCCGTCCAGGATTCCTACTCCGTGCGATGCAGCCCGCAGGTTGCGGGCGCCGCGCGTGACACGCTCGACTTCGCGCGGCGCATCGCCGGCATCGAGATCTCGTCCGCCATCGACAACCCTGTCGTGCTCGAGTCGGGCGAAGTCGAATCCAACGGCAACTTCCACGGCGAGCCGCTGGCTTTCGCCGCCGACTTCCTCGCCATCGCGGCGGCGGAGATAGGCTCGATCGCGGAGCGCAGGGTCGACCGTCTCCTCGATCCCCACCGATCGGAGGGTTTGCCACCCTTCCTGGCCGAGGAGCCCGGCGTCAACTCCGGGCTCATGGTCGCCCAGTACACGGCCGCATCGCTCGTCGCCGAGAATCGCCGCCTCGCAGCGCCCGCGAGCGTCGACTCGGTTCCGACATCCGGCATGCAGGAAGACCACGTGTCGATGGGTTGGGGCGCGGCGCTGAAGCTGCGAACCGTGCTCGATAACGTCGCCCGCATCCTGGCCGTCGAGCTGCTGTCCGCGGCCCGGGCGCAAGACATGCGCCGTCCGCTCGAGCCGTCTCCGGCCACGGCGGCGGTGCGCAACCTCCTGCGGAATCGCGTGGGCGGCGTGGGCCCCGACCGGGTGGTCGCACCGGAGCTGGCCGCCGCGCACGACCTGATCACAAGCGGCGCCGTGCTGGAGGCGGCTGAGAAAGTGATCGGATCCCTGCGGTGACGCGAAACATCCGGGCCCCGCGAGGCACGGACATCACATGCCTCGGCTGGCCGCAGGAAGCGGCCATGCGAATGCTGATGAACAACCTGGATCCCGAGGTCGCCGAGCGTCCCGAGGACCTCGTGGTTTACGGCGGGACTGGGCGGGCGGCGCGCTCATGGGAGGCGTTTGACGCAATCGTCCGCGAGCTCCGGAGGCTGAAAGGCGACCAGACGCTTTTGCTGGTGCCCGAGTGGGCGACGTGGGACGAGTTCAGGCGGCTCGAAGCGCTCGGCTTGACCATGTACGGGCAGATGACCGCTGGATCATGGATTTACATTGGGACGCAGGGCATCCTCCAGGGCACGTACGAGACGTTCGCGGCCATCGCCCGCAAGCGATTCAACGATTCGCTCGAAGGGACGATCACGCTCACTGCCGGACTCGGCGGCATGGGTGGCGCCCAGCCGCTGGCCGTCACGCTCAACGGCGGAGTCGCGATTTGCGTCGAGGTGGACTCGTCTCGCATCGAACGCAGGCTCGAGCATCGCTACTTGGATACGCGGGCCCTCGACCTGGAGGATGCGCTGCGGCTCGCGACGGAAGCCAAGCATCGAAGGCGGGCCCTGTCGATCGGTCTCCTGGGCAACGCCGCTGAGGTTCTTCCCGCATTGGCCGCACGCGGTTTCGATGTCGATATCGTCACCGACCAGACCCCCGCGCACGATCCGCTCAGCTACATTCCAGCGGGTCTTTCGCCGCAGGACGCCGAAGAGATGCGGCTGGATGACGCCACAGGCTATGTGAGGCGTGCGCGAGAGAGCATGGCTCGACACGTCGACGCGATGGTCGATTTCCTCGATCGCGGCGCCGAGGTGTTCGACTACGGCAACAGCCTTCGCGCCGAAGCCCTGCTGGGCGGCAATGAGCGGGCATTTGATTACCCCGGTTTCGTGCCGGCGTATATCAGGCCGCTGTTCTGTGAAGGCAAAGGCCCCTTTCGTTGGGTGGCGCTTTCCGGCGATCCAGCCGATATCGCAGCGACCGACCGCGCCATCGTCGACGAGTTCTCCAACGATCCGGCGCTCGTTCGCTGGATGAGGGCGGCCGCCGAAAGGGTCCAGTTCCAGGGCTTGCCCGCGCGCATCTGCTGGCTGGGGTACGGCGAACGCGCTCGTGCCGGACGTCGCTTCAACGAGCTCGTCCGCAAAGGTGAGGTCAAGGCGCCGATCGTCATCGGCCGCGACCACCTCGACGCCGGCTCGGTGGCTTCACCAAATCGGGAGACGGAGGGGATGAAGGACGGGTCGGACGCCATCGCCGACTGGCCGATTCTCAACGCTCTGCTCAACACTTCGAGCGGCGCCTCCTGGGTAAGCGTCCATCATGGCGGCGGAGTTGGAATCGGGCGCTCGATTCATGCCGGCATGGTCGTCGTCGCCGACGGAACAGACGCTGCGGAGCGCAAGCTCGAACGGGTCCTCACCAACGACCCGGGCAGCGGGGTGATCCGGCACGCCGACGCAGGCTACGACCGCGCCGTCGAGGTGGCGCGAGAGCGTGGCGTGCGCATCCCCATGCGTGAAAACGCGCAGTGACCAGGTGAACGGAACAGGCGCCTGGCACGCCGAGCAGGCGTGGCTGGGTCGTCACGCTGAAAACGTCCTGATCGAGGTCGAGGGGGGTCGCATCAAAACGATCACCGAAGGCGTGGCGACCCCAACCAACGCGGTCGTTCTGAAGGGGTGGACCGTCCCAGGCCTCGCCAACGTGCACAGCCATGCGTTTCAGCGCCTGCTGCGCGGCGAGGTCGAGTCCGGTGGCGGCGACTTCTGGGAATGGCGCCGGCGGATGTATGACTACACCGACTGGGATCCCGCGGACTATTTCAATCATGCGCGGCTGGTCTTCCGGGAGATGCTCGAAGCGGGCATCACCGCGGTCGGCGAGTTCCATTACCTCCATGCCCACGGCAACGAGCTGGGAGAGGCGCTGATCGATGCCGCGAGGCAGGAAGGAATTCGGATCACTCTCATCGACGCGTGCTATCTGCGCGGCGGCCTGGACGGCAGACCGTTGGACGATGCGCAGCTCACGTTTTCCGACGGCGACGCCGATCGCTGGGCGCGGCGTATGGACGATTTGAAGGAAGACGACGGAGTTCGCATCGGAGCCGCCATCCACAGCGTGCGCGCGGTGGATCCCGAGTCGATGCGTATCGTCGCGACTTATGCGCGCGAACGCCGCATACCGCTGCACATCCATCTCGCGGAGCAGCCGGCCGAGGTCGAGGAGTGCATGTCGGTCGAGGGCTGCACGCCGGCGCAGCTGTTGGATCGCGAGGGAATTCTTGGACCGGACCTCACCGCCGTGCATGCGATCCACGTCAACGACCAGGACATCGAGCTGCTTGGCCGCAATCGTGCGTGCGTCAGCGCATGTCCGACCACCGAGCGCGACCTTGGTGATCGCGTCGGTCCCATGCA
>VBKD01000223.1 GCA_005888075.1 Chloroflexota bacterium | reverse complement strand
GCGCAAGTACATCAACTCGCCCGAGACGACGGCCTATATAAAGGGGAGGGTGGTGTTCGGCCTGGACCTGGCCAAGGACGAGATCGCCAAACGGGGACATGGCGTGCTGATGGAGGGCCAGTTCGACGTCATCACCGCGCATCAGTTCGGTGTCACGAACGCGGTGGCCAGCTCGGGGACGGCGCTGACCGACGACCAGGTCCGCCTGCTCAAGCGCTTCACCGACGAGCTGCTCCTCGTTTTCGACGCCGACCGCGCTGGTCGCTCGGCGGCCTTCAAGGCGGTCGAGCTGGCGGCGGCCCATCAGATCAGGACACGGCTCGCCACCATCCCGCCTCCGGCCAAGGATCCGGACGAGTTCCTGCGGGCGGCTGGTCACGAGGCGGCCGAGCGATGGGAGTCGCTGGCGGCCCAGGCGCCATCGGGCTGGGAGGCCTGGATCCGCGACGCGCTGGTCGGGCTGAACACAGGGAACCCGAATCAGCTGGAGGTGGCCGTGACTCGGGCCCGCGAGGTGCTGGCCAAGATCACCGATCCAGCCGTGCGAGAGACCTATCGAGAGCGGGCAGCGGGATGGATCGGGGTTCAGCCACACCTCCTGTCGGCAGACGCTCCGACTCCCTCCAAAAGGCCCCCGTCCGAGGGCACGGGAAGCAAAAACGGTTTACGCGCACGGGAAAGCCGGACGAAGGTCAGCCCAAGCCGGTATTTGCTGCAATTACTGGCCGTCAGGCCCGTTGCCTACGAGGTGGTGAGAACAAAGATCACCCCCGCGGAGTTCGACGAAACAGATCGAGATGTTTTTCTCCGTATGCTGGGGAGTTACGAGCGCGGCGGTGATGCCGGGCTCGAATCGGAGTTGGCGGGTTACCCCGCCGAGGAACAGGACCTCATTCGTAGAGCCTGGGCGGCCCCGCCGCCACGGGTGGACGACGAAGTTGCCGTGGAATTGGTGGAGAGAATCCGACTGGATTACATGAAAGGTATGCTCAGTGGGATAATCCGCGATCTATCCGAGGCAGAGAGGGGCAGGGACTCGGAGAAGGTGGCCCGGTTGGAAGCTGAAGCTGGGGAGCTCGCCCGCGCCATCACCGATATGGAAAGGAGAAACTGAGATCGCGCGTGTACTGAAGACGGTGGCAGCTACGCCCAAGAACGGAGTGCGGGCCGCGAAGGTGGCCGAGAAGCCCGAGCAAAAGTTCGAAGACGAGCTGATGGCCGTTGCCGAGCAGCTCATCATCAAGGGTAAGGAACAGGGTTACCTCACCCCCGACGACATCCTGCAGGGCTTCCCGGAGATCGACGCCGAGCCCGATCAGATCTTCCGCATCTTCGCCGCCTTCAAAGAGATCGGCATCGAAGTCACCGACGGCGAGAAGGATTTCGAAGAGGTCGAACAGATCGACGACGAGATGCTCCTCGACATCGAGATGATGGACTCGGTCTCGCTCGACGACCCGGTGCGCATGTACCTCAAGGAGATCGGTCGCGTCTCGCTGCTCACGGCGAACGACGAGGTCGAGCTCGCGCAGGCGATTGAGGCCAAACCGCTGCACGATGCGATGAAGGCGCTCAACGTGGTCGAGGAGACCGACGGCCGCCAGCGTTCGGTGGACGAGCTGCTGCCAGAGATCATCGAGCGCCTGTCGGTGGTGAAGCGGAAGGGCCAGCAGGCGCATATCGCGCAGGAGCTGCTCGGCCTGATCGATCTGACCCGCCTGACCAACCTGACCGACGCCGCGGCCGCCGAGCGGCGCCGCCTGTCCTCCAACGGGACCGCCCGTCCGCGCATTCGCGCCGAGGCCATGGAGGACTACCGGATCGCCCGGTACAGGCTGTCCGAGCGCTACGAGCACGCATATGAGGCTAAGCAGCGGCTGACCGAAGCCAACCTGCGATTGGTGGTGTCGATCGCGAAGAAGTACATCGGGCGTGGCATGTCCTTCCTCGATCTGATCCAGGAAGGCAACATGGGTCTCATCCGCGCGGTCGAGAAGTTCGACTACCACAAGGGGTACAAGTTCTCGACTTATGCGACGTGGTGGAT